>CALBXO010000221.1 GCA_937890335.1 uncultured Pseudomonadota bacterium
GCGTCTTGCCGAGGTACGCGAGCGCTCGCAGGACGCCCGTCAGCTCCATCCGGTTGTTGGTGGTGTCCGCCTCGGGGCCGCCCAGCTCGTGGATGTTGCCCTCGGGGGAGCGGATTGTTGCCGCCCAGCCGCCCGGGCCGGGGTTGCCGCTCGCCGCGCCGTCGGTGAAAACGATGGTGGCCAGGGTCAGGTCGGTCGCCTCGGTCATCTGCAGCTCCTTCAAGGTGGGGGCAACGACCTTAGTCTGCCACACCATTGAGTTCGTCCACCACCGCGAAGAGGTCTCCCGTGGCGTAGAAGTCCACGGCCAGGAAGTTGGGGTGGTGCTGCTGTTCCTCTTCGCAGGCGCGCGCACGCGCGAGGAGGGGCTCGTATTGGTTGACCTCGGCGGCGCCATCCGGCGACGGCAGAATGACGGTGATCCAGTGGTTGATGAGGAAGAGATCGTTGCTCGCCTGGCCTCGGTTCAGTTCGCAGGAGAAGGCCTCGGAGCGGTCAAAGTTGTAGGGCGTGTCGAACACGATGTCCCAGGCGTGGTGGTACCAGGCGGGAGGCGGGCCGCTGGACTCGGCGGTGGCGAGCAGGCGCTGGTTGCTGTCGATCATCGCGCCAAGGGTGGGCCACGGGGCCTGCGGGTCGTGGGTGTACACGTACTCAATCAGTCCGCTGTCCTCAAACGCGCCCGCCGTCTCCTCGGCTGAGATGCCGTCCTGGAAGATGATGGCCATGACCTCGTCAGGGTGGGTCTCCAGGAAGGCAGCGATTTCACGGAGGCCGTCCACAAGGAGCTTGTTTCCGAAGTTGCAGACGGTGTGGCAGAGGTAGAGATCGCCGTTCCAGCGGTGGGTGTCGAGCATCATGCCGCGGACGCCATCCTCGAGCTGCCGGGTAATCCCAAACTGTTGGTTTGGACCCAGCCAGCCCTCCGCCTCGTTGGACATCGCGTTGTGCGTCGTCGCCAGTGTGATCTCGTCGAGACGGCGTTCGCACAGCGCCGGGTGGCCGTTGCAGGCGCGGGGCAGGGCGGTGTCGGGCGTGTCCTCGGACACGTCGGCGTCGGCTGGGTTCGTGTCCAATGGGACGTCGCGGCCGGCGTCGGTTGCGTCGGCTGCATCGTCCGGCGCAGCGTCGGCCGCGGCGTCGCCGGATGTGTCCTGGGGGAGGTCTGGACTCGCGTCGGCGGTGTCGGATCCGGCGTCGGAGACCGCCGCGTCCCTGCCGGGAGTCTCTGCCGCGGATCGGTCGTGGGACCCGCCTCCGCACGCGGACAGGCCAGCAACAAGCGCCCAGACGGCAAGGAGACGGCGCGGGTCCGTCAGCTGGCCGCAAAGACCCTCGGGTTTCAGCGCCACAGCCGGATTGCAAACGCGGACACGAGCACAAGTGCCAACCAGCCTGTCGGGGCGGGTCGGGACGGTGTGGTGCAATCGCAATCGTCGTTCACCGGGGTGGCTGTCGCCGTGATGTCGTCCTCACAGACGTCGCCCACACCGTCCCCGTCTTCGTCCGCCTGGTCGGCGTTGGCCAGCTCGGGGCAGTTGTCGTCCTCGTTCAGGACGCCGTCCTCGTCGGCGTCATCGCCCACGGGCTCTTCGTCGTCGCAGATGTCACCGACGCCATCGCCGTCGCTGTCGAGCTGGCCGGAGTTCGCATCCTCGGGGCAATTGTCCACGTCGTCAGAGATTCCGTCGCCGTCGGTGTCTTCGTCGCAGGCGTCACCGTCGCCGTCGCCGTCGGTGTCGGCCTGGTCCGGATTCGCCGTGAGGACGCAATTGTCCTCCGTGTCCGCGATGCCGTCGTTGTCGTCGTCGTCATCGCAGGCGTTGCCGATTCCGTCCTGGTCGGAATCCGAGGGTCGGTCCTGGGCGACGAGCGGGCAGTTGTCGTCCTCGTCGGCATAGCCGTCATTGTCGTCGTCGTCATCGCAGGCGTCACCGTCGCCATCGCCGTCCGTGTCGAGCTGGTCGGTGTTGGCGTCGAGGAAACAATTGTCGTCCACGTCGTCGATGGTGTCGTTGTCGTCGTCGGGGTCGCAGACATCGCCCAAGCCGTCGGCGTCCGCATCTTCCTGCTCGAGGTTGGCCACCAGTGGGCAGTTGTCCGTGTCGTCGACCACACCGTCGCCGTCATCGTCCACATCGCAGGCGTCGCCCTCGAAGTCCTGGTCCGTGTCCGTCTGCTCCACGTTGGGGGTCTCCGGACAATTGTCGTCCGCGTCCGCGATACCATCGCCGTCCGTGTCGTCGTCGCAGGCATCTCCGACGCCGTCCTGGTCGGAGTCCACCTGGTCCGTGTTGGCCACCACCTGGCAGTTGTCGTCGTCATCGAGGATGTCGTCGTTGTCGTCGTCGTCGTCGCAGGCATCCCCGTTCACGTCGCCGTCGTTGTTGGTCTGGTCTCCGTTCGGCGTGAACTGGCAGTTGTCTTCGTCATCAGGGACGCCGTCATTGTCGTCGTCGTCGTCGCAGATGTCGCCCTGTCCGTCCTCATCGGCGTCTTCCTGCAACGGGTCGGGGTCCAGGGGGCACCCGTCGCGCTCGTCATCGATGCCGTCGTCGTCGTCGTCTCCGTCACACGCGTCTCCGAAGCCGTCGTCGTCCGTATCCAGCTGCGCGGGGTTGGAGATCAGTACACAGTTGTCCACCTCGTCGATGACACCGTCGCCGTCGTCGTCGGGGTCGCATACATTGCCCATGCCGTCGAGGTCGGTGTCCCGCTGCTCGGGGTTGGGATCAAACCTGCAATTGTCTTCGTCGTCGAGGACCTCATCGTTGTCATCGTCGGGGTCGCACGCATCGCCGAGGCCGTCCTCGTCGTTGTCGGACTGCAGCAGATTGGCCACCAGCGGGCAGTTGTCTACGTCGTCGATCACGCCGTCGGCGTCGTCGTCGATGTCGCAGGCGTTGCCGTCGCCGTCGCGATCCGTGTCGATCTGGTCGGGGTTGGGTGTCGAGGGGCAGTTGTCATCCCCGTCCGCGACGCCGTCGTTGTCGTCGTCGTCGTCACAAGCATCACCAACGCCGTCGTCGTCGCCGTCGGTCTGGGGCGTGTTGGGAACCGTGGGGCAATTGTCGTCGTCGTCGGCGATGAGGTCGTTGTCGTCGTCCGGGTCACAGACATCGCCGAGCCCATCGTCGTCCAGGTCGGCCTGGTCCAGGTTCGGTGTCCGCTCGCAATTGTCGTCGTCGTTGTCCACCGCGTCCCCGTCGATGTCGCCATCGCAGACGTCTCCCAGTCCGTCATTGTCGAGGTCGGCCTGATCGGTGTTGGCGTTGACCGGGCAGTTGTCGTCGCCGTCCGCGACCCCGTCGCCGTCGTCGTCGTCGTCGCAGAGATCGCCAAGCCCGTCGTTGTCGAGGTCAAGCTGGCCCGGATTGGGTGTCACGCGGCAATTGTCATTGTCATTGTTGGTGCCGTCGCCGTCGATGTCGTCGTCGCAGACATCGCCGAGGCCGTCGTCGTCGAGGTCGGCCTGGTCGGCGTTGGCGTTGACCCGGCAGTTGTCATCGTCGTCCACGATGCCGTCGTTGTCGTCGTCGTCGTCGCAAGCATCGCCGAGTCCGTCTTCGTCGGTGTCGATCTGGTCGGCGTTGGGGACACGCGGGCAGTTGTCGTCGCCGTCCTCCACGCCGTCGTTGTCGTCGTCGCGGTCACCGTCGTCGCACAGACCGTCTTCGTCCAGATCGGGACCATCGTTGTTGGGGAGCGAGTCGCGCAACGGTCCAAAGTTGTCGGTCCCGATGACGCAATCGTTGCATGTGTCCTGGTCCACGTCACCGCAGAGGTCCGGGTCCAGCGGGTCCGGGTCGTCGCCGTCGAGCACGCCGTCATTGTCGTCGTCAGGATCGATGCTGTCGGCCAGAGTGTCGCCGTCCGTGTCGACCCCACCGGCGGCGTTCTCGAGGAAGAACTGGAAGTTGCGCACAGTGTTGAGCCGCGCGCTGTCGGCGCTCCACCAGTTCACGTCCATGAGGAGAACCAGGCGACCCGCTCCCCCCACCAATTGCGCCGAATCCCATACTGCGCCCGAAACGCGTCCCTGCGCGTCCGTGGTCAGGATGTTGCTACCCGCAACGCCTCCGATCAAACCGGACGCCGAGGGCGTCCAGGTCGTGATGACGTTGGGGTTGTTCGTGATGTTGCCCACCGCGTTGCGGTTGAACGTGTGCGGGGCCGACCCATCACCCAGGTCGCCCACCTGGATACCACCAGCGACGACCACGCGGTTGACGAGCAGCTGCAGGGAATCATTGAGTTCCTCGCAGCAGGGTCGCTCACCGGTCAGGAAGACCCCGCCACCGTCGGCGAGGAACTGGGTGAGTTGGTTCTGCTCGGTAGTCGTCAGAGGGCCAAACGCCTCGATGAGCCAGATGGTGTCAAACCCAGAGATATCCGGTGGAAGACCGCTGGACTGGGTGACCGCGTGGCCCATACCGCGCAGGTCCGCCACGGTGGTGCCAGCCTCCGCCCGGTCGCCGAACACGAGGATATTGGCAGCGAAAGCGGGTTGGCTCGCTACGAGAAGCGCGCACGCGAGCAGGGCGCTGAACAGTGATTTCATGGGTTCTCCAAGGGTCTCGCTCAGAGTAGCGGATCTCCGTCTGAACACAACGATCCGACGTGAGCGCGTGCCGATCCCGTCGCGCGGCAACGGTAGCAGGGCGAGTTCCGGGACCCACAGCGTTCAGTTCCTGCCGCCAGGTGCCGGAGAGCCAGGATGGTCCGCAGCGAGCTGCGCTCGGGCCGTGACAAGCCGGACCGCGGAATGATGCAGCCGGCCAATTTGTTGGGCATCTTCTGCGTACACTTGCGTGTTGCCGGTGACAGTGACAGCGTGCGCGGCGGTTTTGGAAACCGCCAGGAGGAGTTTGCACATGATCCCCACGAAGAGTCTCGCCCTGCTTTTGGTCGCAGGGTTGTTCTGCGCCTGCAACGACGCGCCCCCGCCGGCGCCGGCCCCCGCTCCGGACAAAGCGGCGGCGACGCCCGACACGCCCGCCCCGGAAGCCAACAAGGCAGCCGCCCCTGACGGCCAGGCTGCGCCCGCGCCGGCCACCGGCGACGCGTGCAAGGACTACGCGAACGCGATCTGCAAGGAGGCTGGCGAGAAGACGTCGACATGCACGGGCTTCCGGCAGGCCACTGAGCTGATGCCCGCCGCTGCTTGTGAGGCCGGTATCAAGGACCTCTCCGGCGCACAGGCCAAACTCAAGGCACTCACTGCGTCGTGCGACCAGCTCATCGCCAAATTGTGTGGTGACCTCGGTGAAGAGACGCTGACCTGCGATCTGGTCCGCACAAAGACCAAGACCTTCCCGCCGGACCGCTGCAAGGAGATGCTGGGCGACGAGGTGTACCCGCAGGTGATCGCCGAGCTCAAGGCGCAGGAGGAGCAGAACAAGCCTCTGGACGCGGCCAAGATGGCGCTGATCGCCGCGCCGTCGGGTTCCGAGTTTGGTCCCGCGGACGCCAAGGTGGTCGTGGTGGAGTTCTCGGACTTCGAGTGTCCGTACTGCTCACGCGTTGTGCCCGTCGCCAACGCGGTCAAGGAGAAGTACAAGGGCAAGGTCCGCTTTGTCTTCCGCCACTTTCCACTCACCTTCCACAAGAACGCCCACCTCGCCTCGCAGGCCGCTCTGGCGGCCGGTGAGCAGGGCAAGTTCTGGGAGTTTCACGACAAGCTCTTTGAGAACCAGCGTGCTCTGACGCGTGACGACCTGGAGAAGTACGCAGGCGAACTCAAGCTCAACATGGGCAAGTTCAAAGCCGCGCTGGACAGCAAGAAGTTCGCGGCAGCTGTGGACGCAGACCTCGCCCTCGGCAAGACCGTGTCCGTAGCGGGCACGCCGTCGATGTTTGTGAACGGTGCGCGCGTCGCGAACCCGAGCGATGTCGCGATGGTGACCGCAGCGGTCGACAAGGCCCTGACCGGCCAGGCGGCTCCTTAGGGTCCGTCCGAGAACCAGTCATCCGTCTCGCATCCCATCCGTACGCAAGCTTCGACCCCGACTCGGCCGGGCCGTCCTCGACGCAGCCGCTTGGGGTCCGTCCGAGAACAAGTCATCCGCCTCGCTTCCCATCCGCCCGCTCAATCGCCGACGCACTGCATGTCCTCGCAGCTTGCATCGGCGTCGCAGTGCTCATCCCGGTAGCAGTCCACGCACCGATGGGTGAAACAGATTCCCTCGCCGTCGTCACACGGGACGCCGGTGTTCCCCACCGCGAAGCACTGGCGTCCGGAGCACACCCAGTGGAGACACTCGTCAAGCTCGCCCTGACAGTCCTCTGACTCGTCGCATTGTCCACAGATGCCGTCGGAGCAGAAGCGTCTGAGGGGATCGGTGCAGTGGTCGTCGGACGAGCACTCGGCACAGAAGCCACGCCGGCAAAAGCCCGGTGTCTCATCGGTGCGCGAGCACTGTGTTCCGTCGTCGACCCAGGTCGTCGCGCACCGGTTGCCCCGGCAGGCCGCGCGCTGGCACCCGCCGCCGCGGAGGCAGTCCGCTGGCCTGATGCACTCGACGCAGGCCCCGTCCAGACACACGCCCGAACCGTTGTTGGTACAGTCCGACCCCTGCGGCGCGACCATGGTGCCGCACTGTCCAGTGAGGGGGTCGCACTGCACGTGGACGCACGCCGCTTGGGAGTCTGGGCAGACCACGTCTGCGCAAAGGTCTCCCACATCCTCTGGCGTTGTGTCGGGAGGTGCATCGGGCGGCGTGTCGGCTTCGCGGGTGTCGGCGACCACATCCTCGACAGCGGCGTCGGGGTCCTCGGCCACGTCCGGCGGCACGGGCACATCTGCCGGTGGGTCGGAGTCGGCAGTTGCCCCATCGTCCCCGTCTACGTCGGCATCACCGCCATCGGGTTCCTCGCCTGAGTCCCCGCCCGCGTCGCCGATGTCGTGTCCCGAGTCCCCTGAGTCGCTCGCCCGCCAACCGCCGCCGAGTGGCGTGGACAAGGAGCAGGAGACCAGGAAGACGCACAGACTCAGCAGGACAAACCGCATGACTTCATCGGTAGTGGACTCGCGACAACGTGTCGAATCGAGACAGTTGGGTTGCGCTGGAAACCGGGGGAGCACGGCCTACTCGAACAGGATGTCGTGGCTGCTGGACTCCACAGTGGGGTACGACAGCCCCTCTGGGACCTGCCAATAGCAGCGCAGGCGGACTCGGCCGGGCAGCCGGCTGCGAACGCGCAGCGGCAACACAGGCGAGTTGGGCGGGGAGGGGGCCTGGTACTCCACAGTGACATCCTGACTGGCTGGCGTCGTGAACCAGTACGCGTGGACCTCGTCTACGAGGTGGTCGGACCGAAAGTCGTCCGGGAACGCGGCGAACAGCACCGTCTGGCGCTCGCGGACTTTGAACGCCTCAGGCAGCACCGCCGTCGTGCGGTGGACTGCCGACGCCGGGAACGGGAGGTCCATGGGGTGGACGATCCAGGACAGGTCGTCAGGGACGGTGGAGGCGATCAGATGAACCTGCCCTTGGGCCCCGGCGGCGAGCACATGCATGAGTTCCCCTTGGCCCCAGTCCGCGTCGTCGGAGCCCATGGCCAGGTCGAGTATCAACGGGTTGCCACGTGGCACGTCCGGATGGTCTGTGAACGGGGGCAGCCCCACAATGGCGCGGGTGTTCCCCTCCAGGGCCTCAAACTCGAGTCCAGTGGCGCCGTAGAGCACGCCGTCCCCCTCTCGGCGGTAGGTCGCGCCGTCCTCTGACACCGAAAGGAAATCGTCGAGGTCCACGCTCTCGAACGGCTGCCAGGCAGGTTCGGTCGTCTCCCCGTACGTCCAGTTGAGGTAGGTGCGGGATGTGGGGTCCGCGCCCTGCTGTGCGAGGTGCGGCACCTGGTAGACCCGCAGGGCATCAATCACAGTACAGCGGCTACCGTTGCGGGTAGCCACGGCAAACCGAAGGCTCAATTGGTTCATCTCCGCCACGTTGGCGACGAAGAAGCGATAGCGACCACTGCCGTCGATCCCGAACGTCGGGCCGATGGCGACTGCGAGCACGTAGCGGTCGTCGGGGAGGAGATCGCTGCGCCATCCGAGGAGCATCACATCGGTGTCACGAAAGCCCTCGCGCGTGTCGTTGCTGATGTCCACCTCCACCATGTAGGTATCCCCAGGGTTCCCAATCGGCGGCAACGGCATGGGGCCAACGTCCAGCTGGGCTCCGCCACACGTCCGCAGCCCCTGGCGACCGTTGCTCCCGACCACGCCGCTCGTGAGCAGCTGGGCGTCGCCAACCACCGTGAGATTTGGGTCCAATGCGATGGCGTTGGGATCCTCAAACTCCTGCTCGTATCTCATGCGGTGCGCCACGCAATAGGTGTTCCGGTACTGCGCCGGCAACGGAGTGGCGTCGGCCAGATGAACTGCAGCGACGGCCGCGCCTTGCCCGTCCAGCCCGGCCGACGCAGTGGAGGATCCGCCGACACTGACAGCGGTGCTCACTCGGCAACCTGGGTCCTGGCGATCGATGACGCCGTCGCAGTCGTTGTCCTCACCGTCGTCGCAGTCAAAGGTTCCGAGCGGTCCTTCGGGCGGCAGGGTACACGCGCCGTCCCAACAGGTCCCCGTGGGCGCGCCGGGACAGTCCGAGGGGCACTCCACGCCGTTGGGACCGAGCCGGTAGACGCACTCGCCCGCGTCGCAAGCGGCGATCTGGCAGGGCTGTTGTTCGCAATCCCCCTCCGAACGGCATCGTCCGTCGCACGTATCGCGCCCCCCTCCACACTCGCCCACCCGGTCGCACAGCGTGTCCTCGGTACACGGGTCGCCGTCGTCGCACCGGGTGCCGTCGGTTTCGAGAGCCAACTCACAGGTCAGGGTGTCGGGGTTACAGGACGCCCTGCGACATGTCCCGGCCTCACAGTCCGCGTCACGCTGGCACTGGCACGAGGGTGTGGGTTCAAAGACGAACGCGCCCTCCAGGCCCGGTGTGCAGGGCCCGTCAATCTCGTCGCACTCCACGCAGCGGTCCGTGGTGCACGGGTTCCTGTCGGACTCCGTCGGCGCCGCGCCGTCCACGCAGCCTGTGGTTCCGCGGTCCGCTGTGGCGGGATCGCAGACCTCGACACCATCGCACCAGAGGCGGTTGTTGCAGCGCGCGTCGTCGGCGACGCCCCGACACAGCCCGTTCGCATCGCAAGCGTCCTCGTCGGTGCAGCTCACGCCGTCGTCGCAGGGAGAGGACTCGGGTTTGCGGGTCACGCGGCAGGTGCGGTCGCTGGCACACGTCAACAATTGGCATTGCCCGAGATCGTCACAGCCACCGGGAAGCAGGCTGCAGTCGCAGTCCGCGCCCTCGACCAGGCACTCACATGGCGATGGGTCGTGGAGGATGGAGTCGGTGGCTTCATCGCACCCGTCGACGGTGCACTCGATGTCGTCGTCCACGTTCGGCGCCGGACCTGCGAGGCAGCCGCGTTCATCGGCGTTGGGCGCCCCCGGCAGGCAGATCTCCTGGCCGTTGCAATACAGCCCGTCGTCGCAGCCTCCTTCGGTTACACAGGTCGCGCTTGCATCGGGGGACTCCTCGTCGCGAGGCACGTCTCCCCCTGTTTCGGGGACGGAAACGTCGTCACCGACGTCCCCGCCGCCACGGACTGGCTCGGCGGGAAACGGCGTGCAGCTCGCTTGCGCGAGCACCAGGATGAAGACAAATCGAAGCAAGATGCATGACCTCTTACTGCACATCGGCTGGCGAGGGCCGCAATGTGAGTGGTGGCTGTTGGGCGCGGTGTCAACGCCTTCCACACTGCCCGCCGCGCCAGCACCGATCTGTGCTACTTTGCGGGGTCGTCGAACACAGCCTGAGGAGAGTATGTTGAAGTTCAAGTTTGGTATCCAGCCAGTCAACGTCGGCATTGACGACGCCTCCTCGATGGTCGCCATCGCGCAGCACGCCGAGTCCGTTGGCGTCGAGTCCGTGTGGACGTTCGAGCATGTCATCGTCCCCGCCGACTACGCGTCCAGCTACCCGTACCACCGCTCCGGCAAGATGCCCGCCGCCCCGACAACGCCGTTCCACGATCCGCTCATCACCCTATCGTACCTGGCCGCGTCCACCACCACGCTGCGCCTGGGCACTGGCATCAACATCCTCCCGCAGGTCAATCCGCTGTTGTTTGCCAAGCAGGTGGCGACCCTGGACGCCCTCAGCGGCGGACGAACGTTGATGGGAGTCGGCGGCGGCTGGCTTCGCGAGGAGTTTGAGGCACTCGGCGTTCCGTTTGCCCGCCGGGGCGCGCGGTTTGACGACTACCTGACAGCGGTCCGGAAGGTCTGGTCGGGCGAGACGGTGGAGCACAAGAGCGAGTTTCTGGACTGGAGCGGCTTCAAGAGCTTCCCGCTTCCCGCCCAACGCCCAGGCCCCCCGCTCATCATCGGTGGTGTGTCTGAGCCGGCGATGCGCCGCGCGGCGCGGCTGGGAGATGGCTGGTTCGCTCTCAGCAAGACCATCGACGAGCTGCGCCCGCTGATCGCCCGGTTTCGGGAAGTGTGCGCCGAGAATGAGCGCGACCCCGACACCATCGAGATTACGACCAGTTGGCTGCCGCATTACGAGGGCGGTTTTGACACCTGGGAGGCGTACCGGGACGCGGGAATTTCGCGGCTGGTTGTTCCCCTGAGCCAGCTCGGGAAGCAGGGGCCGATTGCCGGCCTGACCGCGATGGCTGACGCCCTGTCCTGACTCGCCGGCTCCAGTGTTGGCCCGCTGGCTGACCACAGATTCTTCCGCCCGCGTGCACGTCCGCAATCGGGCGCGGGTCGAACGGGTCAACGCCCGCGACCACTGGTTCGCGGCGAGGCGACGCGGTTCAGAACTCGGTGATGTCGTGGCTCTTCGGCTCCATGCGCGGCGCCTCATTCAGCTCATGGCGCAGCGCGGAGATGGCCTCGTAGACCGTACGGCGGACCCGGTTGATCCCGCCGAGCGGCCGGTGCTCTGGCAGCGTATGCCAGGGGTTCATGCTCAAGTTCTCGCAGAACGTCTGGCGCTCCGGCGTGTCGAAGGTCTGTGCCGGAATGTGGATACGCGCGACCACGACAAACGGCGACTGGCCCTCCTCCCACTCGTAAGTGGGGTCCTCGATGGGCATGGACTCAGGGTCCAGCTGTCGCTGCACCATGAACTCAAAGCACGCGTCTTTGCCGGCCAGGTGGTCCGCCATCGCCTCACGCAGGTAGTCGTCCGAAGGGTCGTCGGGCCGTCCCTCCACCTCCCCCTCACACGGGCGGGCGCTGAACTTCACCGCATTGTCGTCGCCGAGACGGTAGGGCGTCGTGCTCCAATAGCGCGTGTCCAGTGGGCTGCTGGGCTTCTTGCGCACGATGCCAAGCAGGTTGAACAATTCGCGCAGGTGCCACTCCCGCGGGTCGAGCTTGAGGAAGTAGGAGACCGGGTTGCCGTCCAGCGCCTTCTGCGAAAACTCTACGTAGTCCACGGGGTTG
>CALBXO010000222.1 GCA_937890335.1 uncultured Pseudomonadota bacterium
GCGCTGGCGCGGGTCGCCTCCAGGCTGGGCCCATGAGCGCACCGGACCTCGGCGCGCGGCGTTGGTGCGGGGAGGCATTCCTCGCTCTGGCGGTTGCCCACACGGCCGCCGGGGCGCTCATCTGGGCCGCGGGACTTCATGCCCACCTCTACCCGTGGATGTTCAGGGCCGATGTCCCCGCCACGATCGACGCCTCCGGGCTCACCTGGTTTTGGATCACGGGGGTGCCACTCACGCTGCTGGGTCTGACGCTGCGTTGGGGCGTCCGTGCGACGGGCTACCTGCCGCCACGATGGGTGTGCGTCGCAGGGCTGGTGAGCATGCTCGGTCTGGGCTTGCTGCTGCCGGCCTCCGGATTCTGGGTTGCGGTGGTGTTGTGCGGCTGGCTCGTCGTGGCGCCTGCGGGCTCGTTTGGGGGCCACCGTGGCTAGCGTCGGGCGCAAGCCTGGGATTGGAACCTATCTCGCCGTGGCCATCAGCGCGCTGGTGTTCTGGGGAACCGGTTTCGACCTGACGAACTCCCGCGACTTCCTTGGCGAACTGGACGCGGGCAATCACTTCACCGGCGTCGTCGCCAGCGACGCGGACACACTGGAGAGCCCCTACTTCAAGACGCCGAGCGTCATGTACCGCGCCCTCGAGGAAAAGGGATCGGACGACGACGACTCCATTTCCTGGAGTACGCTCTCGGACGCCCTCGTCTCCGTTCCATTCGGCCTGGAGACCGACGAGGGCTACGTGAGCGTCGTCGGGAAGGCCGAACAGCTCCAGTACCCCTCGCACCTCGAGCCGCAGGGCAGGAAGTCGCGCTACCTGCGGCTCAGAGAATGGACCGTGCGCCCCGGCGATCACGTGACGGTGCGAGGCCGGCCCCATGCCGGTCAGTTCGCGGGCCCCGTGCGGTTGTTTCGGGGCACACCGGCGCAGTGGCGCAGTGACGTGGAGGCCGACGCCGCCGGTACCCTGGTCATCATGGTTCTCGCGTTGCTGGTGTTCGCCGGTTTTGGCGGCTTCCTGGCGTGGCGGTACATCGGGCTGGTGTTGGGCGAACCGACTGCGCTGATTCGGCTGGGCACGTTGACGCGGGACATCGACACGCTGGCCGAGCAATTGATGCGCGTGGACGTTCACTGGCTGGAACGGCCCCGGCGGGCCGAGGCATGGTGGGTGGGTCTTGGACGCCTGGCTTTGGCCTCACCCATCCTGGCGGTCTACCTGGTGGCCGTTGGCTGGGCGACCAGCACATTGGCCCCCGTGTTCTGGGGCGGTCTGTCGCCCTTCTCGGGCGAGGGCACGCTGCGCCTGGAATTCTTGAACTTCCTGACCGCCGGTGCCGTCCTCCTGACCGTGGTCTGGGGCCTGCGCGAGGCGGTCAGCATGTACTACCAACAACACGCCTCGCCCGCGTCGGAGCGCGTCTCGGACACCTTGCTCCAGCTGTGTGCCCGCCTGCGCGCCGCGGGTGCGCAGCGCCAAGCGCGCCTGGATTTCAGAGAGGACCGGGCGACCCTCAAAGTGCGGATGGGAGGGGAACAGCTGGTGGTACTCGTGGTGGAGGCCCACGAGCGCCTTCGGGTCACGGCCACGGGCGAGGGGCAAGCCTTGGGGGGCAAGCGGGACGCGCTGACGTGTACGTTTGAGCATAGGGACGGTCTGTGGTTCGCCGGGGACCAGGAGGTGGATGCGCCCGTCGCCGCCGCAGACGCCCTCTGGGCATGGCTCACCGCGCATGGCGTGGGCCGGGCCGTGCAGCTCAGGCAGCACATGGGCCAGGTGTCTCTGCAAAGAGGGACCGTGCAGCACTCTGAGCTCCCGGCGCATTGGGCCGCAGATCTGGTGCCACCGGCGCACGTGGGTTTGGCCCCGCTCCCACGCACCGGTGGCGTGTGGCGGACTCGCAACGCTGACAGCCTGCTGTACCTGGCGGGCGCCCTGGCCATGGTCGCCGCGCCGACGGCGCTCGCCTTCGCGATGACCATGGGCTGGGTTCCAACCCGCTCGACGTGGGTGGTGCTGCTGCCCCTCTCGCTGATTCCGGGGGTCGCGCTCCTGTTTCGGCCTCCCGTTTTTGGACCATTGCGCAGCCGGCAGGTCCGGATGAACCTGGAGCGGGTGTCCCTGTCTCACGGCGCGCTTCGGGCCGGCGATCGCACGGTGGATCTGAGCGAGCCGTTTCGCGTTCACCTCACGCGCGACGGCGGCGACGGGAGCGACGGAGTGCTGCTGGGTGTGGAGCTGCGCCAGGCGCAGGGCGGACGTGACAGCGGCCTACGGTTTACGGTGCCTCTGCACGCGGACAGCGCCGAGGATCTTCCGCGGCTCGATCTCGCCGCTCCGCTCATGAAGGCCAGAGACTTCCTCCTGTTATGGCCGGGCCTGCGGGTCTGCGCCCAGTCGCATGGCGTGGACGTGGCGTGGTCTGCCGAGGCAACCGACCTGGCCGATAATGAGGCAATGCCAGGACCGGGTCAGCGTTGAAGGTTGGGTAATCACCCCACTCAAGGGCGACGTGAACCTGTGTCTGGCGCGTCCCCGCCCTGACGGCGTCCGCCGCGTCCTGGTCCCCATTCGGTCTGGCCTCGCCACGCTTTGTAGTCCTCGAGCGCGTCGGCGTCGAGCAGCGCCTCCACCTCCTTGTCGGTCGCGTCCCGCGAGGCCTCCATCTTCTCTCGCGCGTCCTCCCACCGCATGTTCTCACGCGCGTCGCGCATCAGCTGCATGCGTGCCGCGTGTTCACCTACGAGCAGCTCGTTGAGCTTCTTGCGGGTAGCGGTGGGGAGCGCGTTGTCGTCGGCGAGCTTGTCCACGCGCTCCGAGATTCGTTGCTGGCGCAGCTTGATGCGCTCCTGAAAACGCTCCTCACGGGCGATATCCAGCTGATCGCGGACCGCCGCCTGCACTTTGTTCGCCACGTCTGGGTCGCCGGAGTCGAGTACGCCAAGCACGACGTCTTCAGCGGCTTTGTCGCCGTCGCGCAGCTTTGCCACGGCGTCGGCGTGCGGGCCTGCAGTGCCCCCAGCGGGAGGGGTACCCGCCCGCGCGGACGCGACCTCCACAGCGCCAAGTCTGCGCTCCATCGCGGCCAGTTTCTTTTCCAGTACGACCACGCGTCCCGTGTGGTCCTCGGAGGGCTCCACTGCGGTCGTGGACGGGTCCGGACCCGCAAAGAGGAAGATCGCGCTGACGATGGCAGCGGTCGCGACGGACGTCCCAAGGACGAGGGCAATTTGGTTCATGACTCAACTCGAAGCCGGACAATTGGGGCGTGTCCAGCCTGGCTGGAGTGAAACGACGTGTCAGTTGGCGAGATTCCGCGGGCCGGTCAGTGGGTGTCTGGACAGGGGCACGCCGTGGAGGAATACCCGCTCGACGTTGCTGATGGCCCCCACGTCGTCGAGGGGGTTGCCCCGGACGAGGATGAGATCTGCTGTCTTTCCCACCGCCGCGACGCCGTAGGGCGGGTCCTGTTCCTGGGTGAAGAACCGGGCGGGGTACAGAGTGGCGGAGCGGACGACTTCAGCGGCGGGGAGTCCGGCGCGCCGAAGCAGCCCAAGTTCCCGGTGCAGGCTTGGGCCGTGGACGACCGTGGGCTGGGCGTCGGACCCCGCCAGCATCGTGACGCCTGCAGCGTGGAGTCGGCGGACGTTGTCCAGGCCGTTGTCGCGCTGGGCGCGCAACAGTTCGAGAAACTGCGCGCCTTCGGGATCCGGCTCGAAGTCTTCGGGGACTTCCAGGTACGCCGCGAGGACGTCTTCGGGAACGGTCTGCCTCTCAAGCTCGGTGGGTTTGAAGTCGCCCCGGCCGACCTCGCCGTAGCTCTTGAACACGACCATCGTGGGCACCATCGGGATTCCAAACCCGGCGATGGTGGCGATGTCTTCGTCGGGAATCCGCTCTTTGTAGACGCCGTGGATCCACGCGGAGACCCCGGCCTTACCGGTGGCGATAGCACCCTGCGTGGTCCCGATGTGCGCCACCGTGCGCAGGTCGTGTGCGGAGGCGGCCTCCACGATGTCCCCTGCCAGCTGCGGGGTCAGCATCGCGGTGCCCGTGGGAATGTCGTCATAGGCGAGCTTGATGACGATGGGCTGAAACGCGGCGATCTCGGCCAGATCGCGGTCGGCGTCCTCGCGAGAGCTGATCTGGCGCGTCATCTTTGGAATGATCAGGTCCGCCACGAATCCCGGCATCTGCTTGCGGAGCATGGGCTCAGGGTGGCCTTGCAGGGCGGTGAACACGGGGCCGGCCGCGAGAATCGTCGGCCCGAGTTCCTCCTCGGCCGCGACACGGTCGCGAAGCTCAAACACATCCGGCACCACCGCGCCGGGATCAAAAACGCGGGTCACGCCGCTGTACAGCAGCCGCTCCATGTTCAGAGCAGGGTTCCCGATCGAGAAGCCCCAGGGCGCTTCCGACGAGCTGCCGACATGGCAATGGCTGTCGATCAGGCCGGGCATCAACGTGCCGCCGTCGCCGTCGATCCTCGCCGCGCCGGCTGGCAGCTCCGCGCCGGTAGGAGAGATGGCCGCAATCACGCCGTCCTTCAGGATGACATCGCTCGGTGCGCTGAGGGTGCCCTCAACTACGTCCAATACCCGCACATTCGTGATCGCGACGGTCCCTACCGCGGTCGCTGGGCGTGTGACCAGCGGGTCGCGCGGCCAGAGCGCGACGGCGGCAACGACGGCGAGCGCCAGAAGGAGGCAGCAGCCGGCGAGAAGCAGAATCCGTTTGGTGGCGGAACCAGGTGGCATCGTTTCCTCGTTGGGCGCTGGGAGGGGTAGGGCGGCCTCTTTGCCAGCACCAGCTATGATTGAACGGGGGCGCCGTGACAACAGGCCATGCCGGGGCCGCAGTGCGCACCGGCTTGCTTGACTGGCAAAAACTGACCTGGATTTGGAGCTTGCGGGCTGTGGGCCTTTGACCCCCGACTGCCTCAACCCACACGCTCGCGACGGCACTGCCCCTCCCGGAAGCGTTGCGTCGGGCAGTCAGCCATGCGTATCGTGGGAGTATGTTGAAACACACGATGCTCGCCGCGGCTGTGGCCGTGATGCTCGTCTGGGGTGCAGGCTGCGCTTGCACTGGATGTGAGGGCCAACCGGTCCCCGAGGACAAGATCGACTTTGTCGGCAACTGGAACGGGGACGGGATCTCGCTGATCATCGCGTCCTCCGGCTCGGTGTCCTACAAGAAGGTCAAGGGCGGCAAGGTCGAGGTGAACGCCCCGATCCAGGAGTTTACCGACGAGTACTTCACGGTGGGAATCGGGCCCGCGACGACGAAATTCACCGTCGACAAGCCTCCCAAACTCAAGGATGGGAAGTGGTATATGACGATCGACGGAAACGAACTGACCCGGCCCGAATAGGAGCCGAAACGGAGCCGGCGCAGGCTGCGGAACACCTCACCTGCGCGCTCGTGCCGCAGTGGCCAATGTGACCGCATCACGCACCCGCCAGGCATGGTCACGTTCGGGTCGTCGCGTTCGGGCCCCAGGGGCCCGCGGGTCAGTCGTCGTCGCTGACCAGCCGTTCCACGGCGACGATACCCGCAATCACGGCGTCGAGTTGGCGCCGCTGCTCCTCATTGAGGACGCCGTACGCTCCGGTCGCCAGGACCTCCGCGTGTCCCCGGGCTGCGCGCATCGACGCCGACGCCGCACCGCGCACGCTCTCGTACTTCCGCTCCGCTGACCGGCGTCCACGCTCGGCGCGCTCCAACGTGTCTCGCCGCGTATCTTCCAGGCGCTGTCTGCGTGTGGTGTCGCGAACAATGGCGAGGAAGAGTCTGCGCCCGCCGGAGTGTACGACCGGCGCCACTGTCACCTCCACCGCGAGCTGTCGTCCGTCGGCCGATATGGGACGCCCTTCGACCTCAAGCCGGTCTGTGGCAGCCAGCGCCGCCAGCGCTTCCGAGAAACCAAAGCGATCGAAATCTGGTTCCGCGATGGAGAGGTCCGCGCCGAGCAACTGATCCATCGAGTAGCCCAGGAGCTCGCACGCCCTTCGGTTGACCCAGACGAACCGGCAGTCCTCGTCGTGCAAGAGCAGGGCATCTGGAGATCCCTCCAGGATCGAACGGCTTAGCGCGAGGTCCAACTCCATGGCGCCATCCTACCGCGCAAGTCTCGCGCGGTGAACCCCTTGCATTTTCAGGTGATAACCTACAATGTATGTGAATGTATCCCTGTGTGGGAAGCTAATGCCGCAGACCCTGGACCACAATCCTCTGGCGCTGCCCGCGGGGGATCGTTTCCGGGTGGAGCGACTCCTCGGTGCCGGTGGCATGGGGATCGTGTACCAGGTGTTCGACACCGAGCGTCGAGAGCGCGTCGCGCTCAAGCTGCTTCATGAGCTGTCCCCCAACGCCCTGTTCCGGCTCAAGCGTGAGTTTCGGTTCCTTGCCCAGACCCACCACGCGAACCTGGTCCGGTTGCACGAGTTTTTCCACGAGGGGGAGTCCGCGTGTTTCACGATGGAGCTCCTCCGCGGCCTGAACCTGTACCGGTGGCTTCGAATGCCCGTGCAGCCCCGCACCAGCGGCCACGGCGGGTACCGAGGCAACAGGAAACGCCTCATGGCGGGTCCGGAGTCCCCCGCCAACGCCACCAGTGATGAGGGCGTCGGGTTTGTGCGCCGCAGCTTCGCGCAGCTGGCTGAGGGCGTCTCCGCAGTTCATTCCACTGGCTACCTCCACCGCGACCTCAAGCCGGAGAATGTGGTCGCGAACCCCGACGGGCGCATCGTGTTGCTCGACTTTGGGCTCGTGACGCCGGGCGTCGCGGGTAAGAGCCACTCGCTCGTGGGCACGCCGGTGTACATGGC
>CALBXO010000223.1 GCA_937890335.1 uncultured Pseudomonadota bacterium
GTTTCGAGCTCGAAGCTGGCGCGTCCTTGGCGGAAGTCGAGGGCCCCGAGGCGGTCACCCTTTGGACCACCCGCGCGCACGCTATCCTGCAGTACGACGAGTGGAGCTTCGTGCCCTTCTTCGTCATCGGCGGTGGCTTCATCGGCGTCTCCTCCGACGCAGGCGTCGTCGGGTCCGAGAGTGACCCGCAGCTGCACGTCGGCATCGGTTCCAAGTTCAACATCTCAGACAGCTTCCAGATCCGCATCGACCTCCGGGACAACATCACGCCGGTCGCGGAAGACGCCGGACTGACCAACAATTTCGAGGCCCTCGCGAGTCTCGGCATCCGATTCGGTGGCGAAGAGGAAGAGATCGTCGAGCCGCCTCCCGAGGATCCCAAGGACTCCGATGGCGACGGCCTGCTCGACCCAGATGACAAGTGCCCCAACGAGCCGGAGAACAAGAACGGCGTCCAGGACGAGGACGGTTGCCCCGAGCCCGACACTGACGGCGACGGCATCGTTGACCCCGTCGACAGCTGTGTGGACGAGCCGGAGACGGTCAACGACTACAAGGACGAGGACGGCTGCCCGGAGGTCGACACCGACGGCGACGGCTACTACGACGACCAGGACAAGTGTCCGAAGCTCGCTGGCAAGCGCGAGGACGGCTGCCCGGACCGCGACGGCGACGGAATCATCGACCCGGAGGACAATTGCCCGGACGAGCCGGAGACCAAGAACGGCTACAAGGACGCGGACGGCTGCCCGGACGAAGTTCCCAAGGAGATGGTCGAGTTCACCGGTGCCATCGAGGGCATCACCTTCGCCACCGGTAAGGACACCATCCGCGCCAAGAGCACGACCAAGCTCAGCAAGGCCGTGACAACCCTCAAGAAGTTCCCGTCCATCCGCGTCCGTATCTCCGGACACACCGATGACGTGGGCACCGCCCAGTACAACCTGGACCTGTCCAGGCGGCGCGCCGAGGCGGTCAAGCAGTGGCTCGTGGACAAGGGAATCGATACGAACCGTATCGAGACCATCGGCCACGGTCAGAACCACCCGCGCTCCAAGGGCAAGTCCAAGGCAGCCCGCGCCCAGAACCGGCGCATCGAGTTCGAGATCATCTCCAAGTAGGTTGCGCGCGCAGCCGCCGGCGATCCCGCCGGCGGCTGCAGCCCCTTCACCCCTCGCGGCCGCCTGGCCGCACCGGCCTCCGGCCCCCGGCAGAACCGGGCGCGACGGCGGCGACGGCCTGCCGAAGGCACCACGTACCCGCCTTCCCGTATCCGACGCCATCTCTACCGACCGTGATCGAGAACGGTCTAAACCATCTTGATCACGAACTGCGTGCGTCCAGGCCGGGAGGTCGCGGACACTTCGCCGCCATGCCCGTCGACCAGAGCCTTCACGATGGCCAGGCCCAGACCGCTGCCACCCGTGGACCGCGCGGTCGTGAAGAAACGGTCGAACACCCGCGCCAGGTTCCCGGCCGAGATGCCCGGCCCATTGTCAGTCACGCGGACCACGGTCAGGCCGCCCGCTGCCTCCACACTGACCTCCACGACATCACCGCCGTGTTCCAGCGCATTCTCGACCAGGTTTCCGACGACAGTCGCGAACAGGTCTTCCGCCATCCGGACGGGCGCAGCCTCAGGGCCGGTCGCAGACACACCGTGGCGCGCAGCAACCGAGCGGACCACCACCATGGCGTCGCAGCCGGCCTCGCCCGGGCGAGCAACGTCCGCGCGGGCCAACTCCAGCAGACGACCCACGAGCTGATCGAGCCGCTGCGCATCCTGCTCCAGGTTGCCCAGGAACCGGTCGCGCTCTTCCGATGCCATCTCGTCCAGATGATCGCGCATCAATTCCACAGTCCCGCGTATCGAGGTCAGCGGCGTCTTGAACTCGTGGGACACGTTCGCCGCAAACTGGCGGATGTAGGACCCGCGCGCTTCGAGGGTCGCCGCCATTCGTGTGAACGCCTCGCTGAGCTGGGCCAGCTCCAGCGTCGCCCCCTTGCCGACTTCCAACGGCGCCTCCTCGCCACGCGCGATGCGCTCGGTCTGCGCAATGAGTCCACGCACCGGTTTGACGATGGTCAGCGATGTCAGGATTGAGACCAGCAGGACGACGAGTAGCAGCCCAATTGCCCCGGCTACGAGCTGCCGACGGTACGCATACAGCGCCTTGGGAACATCCACCGGGGTCCGCGACACGATGACGGCCCCCCAAATCCGGTCACCCCGCCGGACCGGGAGCGCGACAAAGACCCGCACCCGGTTGCCGCGACTCACAGACCACACCGGCGGCCTGGGCGACGTAGACACGCGCGTCCGCATCAGACTCACCGGCTCGCCGCGCAGCGCCCGACGCACCTCGATCCGCTGGGCCAGGGACATCGCCATCTCGCCGCCGCTGGAAGCCACGACGGTTCCTCGAGAGTCCACGATGCGCATCCCGGACAGCGTCGTCTTGCGTGCGTCCTGCATGACGGGGCGCACCATGGCGCCCGCGGCGAGCGCCATTGGATCGGAGGGCATCTCCGTCGGCTCCGGATCCGGCGCCTCGGGAAGGACCTCGTCCACGGCGCGATCCAACCGAGCTGCGATGGGCTGAATGTCCCCCGACGGCGCCAAAATCTCCGGGTCCGCGGGCACCCCGTAGCCCTCCCCCGCCCCCTCGCGCGCCAGCGCATTCTCGTAGGCGGAGCGCAGTACAGCGGCCTGGGCAACAAGCTCGGCCTCCGTCTGACGGAGCAGCTCTGTCTCGTACAGCCGCAACACGCCGATGCCTCCCATCGGCAACAGGAGAATGATGACGTTGACCAACAGCAGCACGGACCGCAGGCGCGGGCGGACGCGCCAACCGGAGCGCGGCCCCTCGTCGGTCACGCGCAGTCCCCGAGCTTGTACCCAACGCCGTGCACGGTCAGCACGGGTTCGCCTCCCAGCTCGGCAAACTTGCGGCGCAGGCGGCGCACATGGCTGTCGATTGTGCGGTCCGTGACCACGGTGTGCTCGCGGTAGGCTCCGTCCATCAGCTCATCGCGGGTGAACACCTTGCCCGGGTAGCCCATCAGGGTGCGCAGCAGCCCAAACTCGGTCACCGTCAGCGTGAGGGACGCCCCGTCCCAGAAGACCTCGTGTCGGTCCAGATCAAGCGCGAGCCGACCATGTTCTCGCAACGTCGCGGGGCTGGCGGCCTCAGCGGGTCCGCGCGTGCGCCGCAGCACGGCCTTGATGCGCGCGATCAATTCGCGCGGGCTGAAGGGTTTGGTCAGGTAGTCGTCGCCACCGAGCTCAAGCCCGATGATGCGGTCGATCTCATCGTCGCGGCTGGAAAGGAAGACGATGGGGGTCGCGGACGTCTTGCGGATCTCCCGGCAGACGTCGGTGCCGTCGAGTTCCGGCATGCTGATGTCCAGGACGACAAGATCGGGCTGGTCGCGGCGAAATACGGCCAGCGCCTCCTGGCCATCGCGTGCAACGCACGTCCGCATCCCTGCCTTGGACACCGCAAATTTCACGACGTCACGGATATGCGGGTCATCATCAACGATGAGAACGAGGGCACTCACAAAGCGAGCGTACCACAGCTCCAGACCCTGTCACCCACGCCCTGAACGGCGAGGCCAACGTCACCGGGTCAGAAAACCTGCCTCCAGCTCCAACGCGGGGTCATTGAGCCGAACCGCGGCCCGGCGCAGACCACTGGCCGCAAAGCGGCGGTTACTCCTGCGCGCCTCGACGCGCCCAAGGTACAGCCACGCCTCGCCGACCTCCGGGTGACGCTGGGTGATCCACTCAAGGCGGGCAGACGCCTCCACGACTCCAAGAAAATTGTGGCTTGCACTCAGGGCGTGGCGGTTACGGGTCACGGTACGCATCCAGTGACTCTATGCTCGACAGCGCACCTTCGGGTCGGAGTCTCGACCTATCGAGACTCCAGTCCTGCCGGCATTTCAGACCCACGCCCTGAGTGAGGCCTGCCCCCTCCTTACGCAACCGGCATGCCAACGCGACAACATCTCAAGAGGTGCGTCGCTGACGGGATCGAGCAGCAACCTGGGCGCGGCGAAGCGCAGGGGCGTTCCACTTTGGGACGGTCCCTATGGGTCGATTGTGTCAGACCGACACGGTCAAGGTCGCCCATGCACCCGGCACGAGCGCGGCGCCACACCACCTGGGTCAGGCGACGAGCCACCAAAGGAGCGCCACCGCGGCGGCACACAGGACACCCAGCGCTCCCAGCGCAAACCGGTCCAGCAGCTCATCCTGGCGGTTGGCCTCACGGCGGGCCTCGCTGTACGGACGGTTGGAGAATGTCACACGGGAGTAGAGGGGGATCCAGCGTTGTGGCGCCCATTTATGGAGCGCCCTGTCTACGGTCTTGCGCCACAGAAACCCACGGGACGCCACCTTGTCCCGCATCACCAGGTAGTTGTAGAGCGCAAGGTCGGCGATCGCGTGTGCATCGGGCTTCCGGACCACGCTGTAGGCCGCCAGCGCACGGTCCCAATCGCCGTCGTGTGCATCCAGCAGCCCGGCCAGCACCGTGCAGTCCTCAAACGCTGCGTTCATGCCCTGTCCGTAGAAGGGAACCACCGCATGGGCGGCATCTCCGACGAGCGCCACGCGGCCCCGGTGATAGGGCGAGCACCGAACCGTCACCAAAGAGCCGGTAGGATTGTCGAAGAACTCATCCACCAGGGTTGGCATGTGGGGCAGCGCGTCGGGAAACTCCCGCTCGAACAGCGCGGTCACGTCCTCGGGTTCCCGCAGACCCTCGAAACTCACTGGCCCCTCAAACGGCGCAAAGAGTGTGCACGTGAACGTGCCGTCCAGATTGGGCAGCGCGATCATCATGAAGCGATGGCGAGGCCAGATGTGCAGCCCACCCGCATCGATGCGATGCCCACCGCCCGGCGCTGCAGGCATGGACAGCTCCTTGTACCCGTGGGTGAGGAACTCCTGCTGGTAGTCAAACCGATCCGTGCGCTGCATGCGCGCCCGAACCGCTGAGAAGGCCCCGTCCGCTCCGAGCACGACGTCGGCCTCAAAGGTCTCGATGGCGCCGTCCGGCCCCTCGACGGTGATGGACGGCGCGTCGAGGTCCACATCCACGCAGCGCCGCTCGAAGACCAGGCTCGCACCTGCTTGCTGCGCGGCGTTCATCAGCGCAACATTCAGCTCGCGACGGGAGATGCTGAGGATCGCCTGCCCCTCCAATCCATACGGCTGGAAGGCGAGCGCGCCGTCTACCGCGTGGAGGATCCGTCCAGGCATGGGAAGGCTGAGATCGCGCATGGCGCCGTCCAGCCCTACCCCAGCCAGGGCGGTCAGGCCTCGGGTGGACAGCGCCAGGTTGATCGACTTACCGGCGCTGATGTCCGCCGCGCGCAGATCTGGACGCCGCTCCACGATCTGCACCGACATCCCGCGGCGCGCCAGGTAGACACCCATCAACGACCCAGCAAGGCCGGCCCCAACGATGACCACACGCTGGGTCATGTGACGCACTCACGCACGATCTCGGAGAAGAACCAGACATCCTCAAAGCTGTTGTACAGCGGCACCGGCGCGACGCGCACCACGTCTGGGCGCCGAAAATCGCAATAGACGCCGCGTGCGGTGAGCGCCTCGTGCACCGACTCACCCCGCTCGGCCACGCGCAGACTCAGCTGGCATCCCCGCGCTGCCGGATCGGTTGGCGTGATGATGGTCAGCAGATCTGTGTCGATGCCGCGCAGACAGGACTCCAGGAATCCCGTGAGGGCCCGCGACTTGGCGCCGAGCCGTTTCATCCCGGCGCGACCGAAGATCTCGAGCGACGCGCCAAACGCCGCCATGGTGAGCACAGGCGCGTTGCTCAACTGCCACCCAGCGGCCCCCGGCTGCGGCACAAACTCGTCGGGCATCGTGAAACGAGTTGCTGGGTCGTTGCCCCACCACCCGGCCAACCTTGGCAGTTCAGGAGCAGACGCCCAGCGCTCGTGCACGAAGGCGCACGCCACGCCGCCCGGGCCGGAGTTCAGGTATTTATAGGTGCACCACACGGCGAAATCGACGTCCCAGTCGTGCAGAGACAGCTCGAGGTTGCCGGCCGCGTGGGCCAGATCAAAACCCGCGCGCGCACCGCAGGCGTGGGCGGCCGCGGTGATCGCCGCCAGGTCCTGCGCCTGCCCCGTGTAGTAGTTGACCCCGCCGAGCATCACCAGCGCAACATTGCCGCCCTCGCGCGCCAGAAACGCCTCCACGTCCGCTGTGCGCAGATCATCCTCGCCCGCCCGGGGCGCCAACTCGACAACGGTGGTCTCGGGGTCAAACCCGTGCAGCCGCGCGTGGGAAGCCACGGCATACCGGTCCGACGGGAACGCGCCCGCCTCAATGACAATCCGGTAGCGCGACGGCGTCGGCGCGTAGAAACTCACGAGCATCAGGTGCAGGTTAACCGTCAACCCGTTCATCACCACGACCTCGCCGGGCCGCGCGCCGACCACCTCAGCGGCCCCCTTGGCGAAGAACTCGTGGTAGGCAAACCAGGGACGCTCGCCCCGAAAATGACCCTCCACGGCGTGCTCCGCCCAGTGTTCGAGCTCACGCAAGACCCACTGTCGCGTCGCGCGGGGCTGCAGACCCAACGAGTTGCCGCACAGGTACACGGCCCGCCCGCTCGGGTGGCTGGGAAACAGGAATTCGTCACGAAATCCGGCGAGCTCGTCTTCGGCGTCGAGCGCGCGCGCGCGGTCCAAGGTGGTCATGGGCACCGGCGTATCACCAATCATCGATCTTTTTCCACCAGAACGAGCCGGCGCTCCGTAAAGCAAGGGAACGGGCTGGCGTGGAACCTGCCGGAGGAAGCGAAGCCTTCTCCGCACGTTCAGACATACTGGTTGCCCCTGCCAAAAACCTGGGATCATCCTCTTCCGATCCCAGCAGGTTCCACGCCGTTCCGATTTCTCAGCCCAGCTCCACAACCGGAAAAAGAACCGGACGACTCGGCGCGGCATCGAGCGCAAAAGCCGGGACCTGCAACGACAGAACGTAGAGTCCATCCGCGGTCCCGTCCGGCACGGAGATCATCTCCGTGATGGTCCGGCGCGCACCGTCGGCGACGCCTTCAAAGAAGAGTCGGTGCGCCTCGACAAGGCCGCCATCGTCCTCGGGATCCACGCTCGGCAGATCGATGAGCAGGTGTTGGACTCCGAGCCGCCGCAGCAGCCGCGCACACGCCGCCTCCAGAAACGCCGGACCGGACCCGGTGTAGTCGCGCAGCGGCTCGGTCTGTCCTGTTCGCAGCACCACCGCTTGTCGGAAGATCTCGGGAATCCCCAGGAGCAGAGGCTCGACATCGGACGCGCGCACCACGCGGGCGGCATCCACCGAAATCAGACAGCAGGGAACCGGCGCCAGCGGCGCGGCGCGCGCCACATCGATGTCGCCCGTGAAGACGTGCCCGGCGCACTCTGTGTGCGTGCCGTTGCCGTGTGGGTTGAGCGTCACCGTGACGCAATTGACGGGCCCCCCGAGGTCGGTCGCCACGACCACATCGCCGGTGGCGCGCGGCAACCCAAACGCATTGGGCTGCGGCCCGCCAAACGCCAACGGGATCGCGAGATCGATGGGCGCGGTCAGGTCCGCCTCCCACCGCTCTCCCACGGTCAGACGGAGCATCCGAGCCACCGGCTGTGGGCGAGACTCGCGTCGGTCTCAAAGTCGGCGCGGTCGCGTCCGAGCCACTCCAGCGCTGTGCCGGACAGAATGCGCTCCTTGACCTCCGGCGTCAGGTCCATGGACTCCACCAGGGTTCCGGGCGCCAGCTCTCCGAGTGGAAACGGATAGTCTGTGCCAAGGGCCAACCGGTTCGCCGTCGTCTTCTTGAGCATGAACTCCAGCGCGTCCGGATCGTGAACCAGCGCGTCGAAATACAGCCTGTCCAGGTAGGAATCCGGAGGATTCTTGGTATGTGTCTGGCAGAGGTCTGGCCGGACATCGAACCCATGTTTGATCCTGCCCATCGTCGCCAGGAACGCGCCCCCGCCGTGCGCCATCAGAAAACGAATGTTAGGATACCGGTCCAGCACACCGCCCATGGTCAGGGAGCACGCCGCTCGGGCTGTCTCCGCGGGCATCGACACCAACCAGGGCAGCCACAGGTGCCAGTCCCCATTGGGCATGCGCGGCATGGTGTCCATCCCCATCATGTCCCAGGGGTGCACAAACACCGCGGCGCCCAGCTCGTCGGCGGCCGCCCACAGCGGCTCGAAACTGTCGTCGTGGAGGTTGCGCGCGCCCACGTGGCTCCCAACCTCGATTCCAGCCAGCCCCAGCTCCGTGACACACCGTTCCAGCTCGCGCGCGGCGAGCTCCGGCGCCTGCATCGGCACCGTCCCCAGGCCAATGAAGCGCTTGGGGTACCGGGCTACGCACCCGGCGATGTGTTCATTGAGGAACCGCGCCAGATCCAGCGCGTCCTTCGGCTCCGCCCAGTACCCGAACATCACGGGCACCGTGCTCAAGACCTGCACGTCCACGCGGTGTTTGCCGCAATCCTGCAGGCGGCGGTCGGGGTCCCATAGATCGGACTCCACCGCGCGGAAGAACACGTCGTCCTTCCACATATTCGCGCAGCCGGTCCCGGTGTGCTCGAGGCGAATCCAGCCGCCGTAGCCATACCGCTCGGCGAGGTCCGGCCAGTCCGACGGGAGAATGTGGCAGTGGACGTCGATCTTCACGCGGGGCCTCCGGGTGTGGGGCCATTTCTGGCCGGGGGACCGCTCAGGGCTTCTGCAGGACGTCGCCGCAGGATCCGCAGGTGCGCGCCTCTTCGCTGGCCCAGAACCGCTCCATCACCGGCGGCAGCTGCGCGACGATGTTGGTCAGGTGGAAGAACTCTTCGTACAACGGTGTCCCACACGCGTCGCAATACCACCGCAGCCCGTCCTTTTCATGTCCGAGCCTCTTGCGCTCAATCACGAGCCCGACGGTGTCCGCCAGCCGCTGCGGGGAGTGCGGCACCCCCGGTGGCAGCAGGTAGATCTCACCCTCGCAGATGCGGATGTCGCGGAACTCGCCGTCCTCCACCACCTTGAGGATCATGTCGCCCTCCAGCATGTAGAAGAACTCGGGGCCGTCCTCGATGTGGTAGTCCTTGCGGCTGTTGGGCCCGCCCACCACCATGATCATGAAGTCGGAGCCAGGCGGGTAGACCGTGGCGTTGCAGACCGGCGGCTTGAGCAGGTGCCGGTTCTCCTCAATCCAGCCCATGAAGTTCAGGGGCATCGCCTTGCTCATGATCCTTCCTCCACCGTAAAGCCCACGCGGCCGAGCGTCGCGACCTCGAGCTCGACGGACATACCCGCCGCGAGGTGCACCGCCGCCGTCGACGCGCCGCACATCACAACCCAACCCGCCTCGAGCGGAACCCGCGACGCCAGCGCGCACAGGGACAGCAGCGGATGGTCCAGAATGGCCTGGCTCGATCCCTCGCGCACCTCGTCCCCGGCGCGCATGACCATCTTCAAATCCGACACATCCGTGGTGGGGTCGTGCCAGGTCCCGAGCACGAATTTCGTCGAGGACGCGTTGTCTGCCACGACATCCGCCAGCGTGAACTTGAAGTTCTCGTAGCGGCTGTCGATGACCTCCAATGCCGCACAGACGCCGTCACAGGCGGCCAGCGCCTGCTCTTGTGTGACCTCGCCGCTGAGCGGCGCGCTGAGCCGAAAACAGATCTCCGGCTCCACCCTTGGATGGCAGTGGGCCGCCATCTCGACCACGCCTCCGTCCGGCACCAACATGGCGTCCGTCAGCGTGCCGTAGATGGGCTCGTGCACGCCGACCTGGACCATCTTGGCCCGGCTCGTCAGGCCCATTTTCATGCCAATGACCTTCTCTCCGCGCGCCTGCCGGCGGCGCATCGACATCCGCTGGATCGCGTATCCATCGTCCTCCGTCAGCCCATCGTACTCGAGGCTGATCATGGGAACGGGCACCGCTTTGCGCGCGGCACCGTCCAGGATGCGGGCCAGCTTGCCCAGAGAGCTCGCGTCGATACTCACGGTTGGCCTCCGATGCAGCGGAAGCCCTGCTGCGGCTGCCGCGTGTCGGGGAAGCTGCGGTGGCGGAACGTCGCGCGCAGGTTGTCGATGTTGCGGTCGCCAAAATAGCCGCCGCGGTGCACCCGGTGCGTGGACTCCTCCAGGTACACCGGGTCTGTGGCCGGGAGCATCTCGTAGGCGTCGGCCAGGTAGGAGTCCTGCACCCACTCCCGGACGTTGCCGCCCATGTCGCGCACGCCCCACGGCGAGGTGTCGCGCACGCGCGCCTCCACCACGTCGGAGCCCGATTTGTCGCACTCGCCGGGGTTGGACCAGACGGTCGTCCTGCAATCGGGCGCGTCGTCGCCCCACGCCCACCCGCGTCCGTCGGTGCCCCGCGCCGCGTACTCCCACTGCGCCTCGGTCGGCAGCTCGCCGCCGACGTGCGTGCAATACGCCTCGGCGCCGATGCTGCCCACACAGTTCATGGGGACTTCGGTGCCAAACTCCGACTTCCAATTGCAGGACCCGAGCTCCGCCCACGTCCCAGCCAGTCCCGCGTCGCACCCTCCCCCGTCCACGCACGACTGCCACTGCCCGACGGTGACCTCATGCCGGTCCATCCAGAAGGCGGCGGAGATCGTGACCGACCGCACCGGCATCTCATCGCCGGCCCCCTCGCGCCCCATGTCAAACGACCCGGCCTCCACTCTGACCTGTGGCATGGCATCGGCCGCGCGTACTCGGGCCTCCACGGGCTCCGGGGGCACAAAGTCGTCGGCGTCCACTTCAGCGTCCACATCGGCGCCGGCGTCCGGGAACGAACCGTTGTTGTCGTCGTTGTCCGGCACCAATACCTCACAGCCCAAGGTCGCCACGGACAGGAAGGCCACACTCCAAAAAAGTCTCATTCAATCACCAAGAGTACTGCGTCCACTTCTACCTGCTCGCCTACGGTCACGAGCACAGAGACCACAACCCCGTCGCCGGGCGCCGCTACGGGCTGCTCCATCTTCATC
>CALBXO010000224.1 GCA_937890335.1 uncultured Pseudomonadota bacterium
GCGCCTGGCCACCTCCGCCGCCCCGCTCGGATCCATCACCATTCCAAACACCCCAGCGCTGCGCATGACGATCTTCGTCAAGTCAGTGTGCGAGTAGAATTCGAGGTGGAACCGAGCGCCAAACCGGTCGCGCAGCGGTGAGGTCAAGAGCCCCGCGCGGGTGGTGGCGCCCACCAACGTGAAACGCTCGAGCGGCAACTTCATCGTCTGCGCGTGCGGCCCCTGCCCGATGACGATGTCAAAGATGAAGTCCTCCATCGCCGGGTAGAGATTCTCCTCCACCACGGGCGACAGCCGATGGATCTCGTCGATGAACAGCACGTCGCCGCGACCGAGCGAGCTCAGCACCCCCGCAAGATCGCCGGGGCGCTCGACTGCCGGCCCGCTGGTCGTGTGCAGGTTCGCGCCCATTTCACGGGCCAGGATGTGTGCGAGCGTGGTCTTGCCAAGCCCTGGGGGGCCGGAGAAAAGGACGTGGTCGCACGCCTCCTGGCGCGTCAGCGCCGCCTGCACCATCGTCCCGAGTACTGCGCAGGCACGAGGCTGACCCACGAAGTCGTGGAATCCCCGCGGCCGTACAGACTGTTCAAACCCTTGGTCGTCGTCGACCCTGTGACCGTCGATGTAACTCACGCCGGCAGGTTAGCCTCTGCTGAACAGTTGTCAAGAGACACAAACTTGACCCGAGACCCCATTGCAACACAGTGTACGCCACCCGCGGTGGATGTGCGATTGGAGGCAAGCTGCGCATGAAAAAGGTGTTGTTCCTCGTTGTCACCAGCTTGGTGGCGACCGTCGCGGTCCCCGCCGCCGCACAGATCCGAACCCTCGGCGCCAGGCCGCTGGGGATGGCCTCCGCGTTCACTCCCAATGCCAGCGGCAACGGCGCGCTCTACCACAACCCCGCCGGGGTCGGCACGTCTCTGATGTATTCAGTCGAGGGCGCGTACGAGGTCTCGGACGACACCAACATCTTCAACGCGTCCGTGGTCGACAGCAAGATCAATCCGCGACTGGCCGCCGGCGCGGCCTATTCGTACACATCGGGGCAGGACGCGGCCAAAGGCGTGACCGGACACGACGCCAGGCTCGTGCTCGCATCCCAAGTGGTTCCCGAGCTGATGGTGGTCGGCGTCGGCGGACGATACCTCGATTTCAGGGGGCCGGACGAGGATGCATTCCGTGGTTTCACGCTCGACGTCGGAACCGTGTTCAGGATCACGGATGGCCTCTTCCTCGGCGCAGCCGGCCGGAACCTGATCGACCCATGCGCCGACAACGAAGAAGAAGTCTGCCCCAAAGGGATGGCGCCCAGGACGGTCAGCGGAGGGGTCGCGTTCGGGACCAGCCTCGGGTTCCAGGTCGTCGCGGACGTGGAAGCCGATCTATCCGACTCCGACCAGACCGCCGTGCGCTACGCCGGTGGTGCAGAGTTGCTTCTGGCCCAATTGCTGGCCCTTCGGGGTGGCTACCAGTACCACGCGCTGTCCAAAAACAGCGTCATCGCCGCGGGCGCGGGCCTCAAGACGGGCGTCGCCGGCTTTGACATCGGGTACCAATACACCTTCGACGAAGGGCAGTACGTCTTGTCACTGGCGATTCAGCTCTTCCTTTGACGCGATCCGTGCCGACGTTCCGTCGGCGAGTTCACGCGCGCGTCGTGGGGTAGCCTCTACGGCGACGTGCGTGGTACATAACCCGCGCAAACTCACGCACCGCAGCCAGGGTTCACCATGGCGGAAGAGCTCCTCCTCGACTACGTCATCGATCAAGCGAACGTCTCCCTCGACAACGAGGAGACAGGTCTCAAGGTCCTCCTGAAGGTGAACGCCGGCCACGCACTGCGCGGCAACGACGCCTCCCTCGGGACCCATCTGGCCCTCGTGATCGATGTTTCCAGCTCCATGAAGGCCCGAGAGCTCGGCGAGGTGAAGACCGCCGCCAAAGCTTCGATCGACATGCTGAGGCCCGGCGACGCCGTGTCGGTCATCGCCTTCCAGTCCGTCGTGTACGAGATCATCAGCGCGACGCGAATTGAGGGGGCCGAACAAGTCGCCGACCTCAAGCGCCGAATCGACGTGATCGACTCCTTCCAGGGCGGCGGCACCAATATGGAGTACGCCATCCAGAAGGCCGAGGGGCAGCTGGCGGCGATTCCCGACCCCACGCTCGCGCGGAAGATCATCGTCTTTACCGACGGCCAGGTCACCGGCGTCGAGGATGCGTGCCTCTCCGCGGCGCAGGGCGCAGCCGAGAGGGGCATCTCCATTGATGCCCTGGGATTCGGCACCGAGTTCGACTACTCGTTCATGCAGCGGCTGGTGTCCTACTCGAACGGATACACAGAGAAGATCGAACGCCCCGAGGACATCACGGCGGTCTTCGGCAAGCGTGTCGCAGGACTGACCAACGCCATCGCGGGCAACGTCAACCTCCACTTGACCTTCACCCCGTCGGTGCGCGCCGGGCGCGGCTACCGCTATGGGCCGGAGATGGCCTACCTCGGCAACATCCGCCTGCCGGGGGACGCCCGGACCATCACGATCCCCATCGGTTCCATCGAGCGCGACAAGGAATACAGCTACCTGCTGACCTGCACCGTTCCGCGGCGCGAGCCCGGGAACGTGCGTATCATCAAAGCTGAGCTCGAGTACGACGTGCCCTCGATGGACCTCGTCAAAGAGGTCTCCACGCAGTCCGTCATTGTCGCCTTCACCGACGACCCCGCCCTGGCTGCGCAAATCAGCGGCGAGGTCGAGCGCGTGTTCGATGAGGTCGAGATTGGCCGGTTGGTCGGCGAGCTCGACAAAGCGACGCGGCGCGAGGACCACACCCGGGCCTCCATCTTCTTCGACATCCTCGCCAAGCGCTACGAAGAGCTCGGCGATCCGGAGATGCAGCAGCACTACGTGTCGCTCAAACAAAAGTATGTGCGCGATGGAGCCCTGTCCCAGGAGGACATGAACTACTCGCGCCACAAGTCGACCCAAAGACGCGATTCGGGGGTGCGCCTCGTGGACGCCTCGGACCTCATCTGACGAGGTAGCATGAAGATCTGCCCCATTTGCGAGACCGAGAACCAGCCGGCCGCGAGCCATTGCGAGGTTTGCGGGGAGCGGCTCGGCCAGCCCGCGCCCGGTGAGGAAGTCGCCCCGGAAGAGAACGTGCTCGGCATGATCGGACATGTCGGCACGGATGTCGGCCCACCGACGCTGGAGACGCCGGCGACGCCCATCCCCGAGGAGGCCGCGACCGCCGAGGCGGAGGTCAGTGAAGAGGAGCTGCTGCGACAATTCGCCGAGCTTGAGCAACGGTCCAGCAAGAGCCGGTCTCCAGCACCCGCAGCTGCCACGACGATTCCCGACGCCCCACCCATCCCCGAAGCGGAACCCGAGAGCCAAGCGCGCCACCGCCCTGTCACGGCGGCGCCCGAGCTCGTGTCCAAGGGCATGCCGACCGCGCGTCTTGTCGTGTACAAGAACAAGGAACCCGCGTACACGCATCCCATCGCGCACGACGAGACGCTCATTGGGCGCTACGACGCGCTCTCGGGAGCCGAACCGGAGCTGGACCTCACCGATTGGGACGACGAGGCAAAGACCAGCCGCAAGCACGCCTTCATCTACCGGATGAGCGGCGAGCACTACCTCTACCCCGTGAGCAACGCCGGCACCCAGGTGGGCTCCACCATCGTCGAGATGGGGACCCGGCATAAGCTGCAGGACGGCGACGTCATCATCCTCTCCATGGCCATCGCCATGAAGTTCCACAGCGACCCTCCCGAGTAGACACTACACATGCAGGGTTCGAACAGACTGGGCAACGGGCGTTACATCGTTGACCGCGTCTTTGCCGATTCTGGCGGCATGGGGGTGATCTACGACGCGCGAGATGAGCGCTGCGCGCACAACCGGGTCCTTATCAAGACCACTCGCTACGACGGAGGCGAAAACGCCAGGCGCTTCGCCTACACCGCCGACGAGGCGGCCAGCCACGTCAACACACTGCGCGGGATTCTGACGTGGGAGAAAAAGGTCCTCGTGCGCTTCAAGCGCGAGCGTCTCAACAACATCCCGTCCATCAACGACTTCTTCGTCGACCGCTCGATGCTGCTCAAGCCCAGCTACGACGGCAAGCATGGCTCGTACGACCTGGACCCGGACCTGCTGGACACCGAACCCTACCTCGTCATGGAGCGCATCCACGGGGATACGCTCGAGGGCACCATCGCGTCCGGCAAAATGGCCAACCGGCTCGAAATCCGCATGCTGCATCTCGCCAAGGAGATGCTGACCATCTTCATCCGGATGCACCGCAGATTCGAGATCAACGGCCAGGAGGCCTACTTCATCTACCAGGACCTCAAGCCCGCCAACATCCTGGTCTCAGGCGCGGACTACTTCACCTTGATTGACCTTGGCGGCGTCACCTTGAAGCTTGGCGACAAGACCACCGAGCCCACCGCGGGCCTCATCACCTACGGCTACGCTCCCCCGGAGGCCGAGTTCGAGGGTGGTGTGCGCATCGACCACCGCTTTGACCTGTTCAGCCTCGGCGCGACCCTATGGCACGTGTTTACGGGTCAGGATCCGCGCGAACTGCCCGGCAATTTCCCCCGTCTCGACGCATCGCGGTGTGCGCGAGTGGTCTCCCAATCTACCGTCGACATCCTCGGCCGCGCGCTGGAGCCGGACCCTGACAAACGCTACGGCCACGCCGCTGAGATGCGAAAGGACGTCATGACGGCGCTGCGCGCGGCCGGCGAGGTGGTCTGATGGGGCTCAGCAAGGGGCAGATCCTCAAGAACGAAAAGACCGGCGAGGGTCGGTTCCGAATCGGTTCGCTCCTCGGAGAGGGCAAGAGTTTCTTCATCGCCGAGGGGGAGGACACGCACCTTGAGGACATGACGGTCGTCCTCAAGGCAATCCGATACTCCGACAGCCCCAGTCCCGACGAGGTCAAAGAGCGCGCCGAGGCCCTGCAACTTGAGCTTGAGGCGCTGACCCACCCGTCCTCTTTGCTCCCTGAACCCATCGACTTCCTTGATGTCGAGTCAGATCTTGGCTTTGGGCCAACGGAGCCCGTCCTCGTCCTCGAGTACGTGTCAGGTCGCACTCTGCGAGAGGAGGTCAAACGCGCCGGCACCGGTCTGACCCCAGCCCGTGCACTCCGAATCATCCACGAGATCGCGCTGACTCTGGCCGACCTCAACGACGCCGGCTTCGTCTTCCGTGACCTCGACCCCGACCACGTCATCGTGGGTTTTGACGACGTGCTACACCTCGTGGGCACGGGCAACATCGCGCGCATAGAGGCCCGGCCACTCCGCGCCAAAATGTCGCTGTCCCCTCGGTACTCCGCACCGGAGATCCGCGGGGAGCGGTCCGGGAAGTTCTTAATCTCCCGTGCCGACGTCTACGCACTGGGCGCTCTGCTCAGCTTCTTGTTGACGGGCACGGAGCCGACAACCCAGGTAGAGGGCCCACTGAGCACGGACGCTCACGGGAGGCTGATGACACTCCCGGAGGGCTACCGACTTCTCGTGGCCAGGTCGCTACAGCCGATGGCCAAGAATCGCTTCGCCTCGGTCCGAGCCATGCTCGACCACCTCGATGTGCGTGCTCTGCCGACGCGACAGACGAAGGGGTTCCTCAAGGCAGAGCTACCGCTCCCGTTCGACCGCAGCGTCCCCGACAACCGCTCGACGAGGTCCAAACTCAGCTCCGGACCGCTCGTGAGCCAACCCGCGTATACGCCACCCAAGGCGCAGACATCGCCCGTCAAGCACGAACCGGTCCCCTGGTGGAAGGGGTGCTTTCCCTGGGCAGCGGCTGCCTTCGCGCTGGCGATTGGCGCTGGGTTGTCCGCGGTCCTCTGAGCGCGATGTCTGCTTGGAAAGACGCGCGAAAATGGGTTTCTCTGACGCGAGACCCCGGCAGACGCGGTCAGATCTTCGCGCTGAGGGTGGCCACCAGTTCGGCCTTGCGCAGTTTGGAGTAGCCCCTCAGTCCGGCCGCCTTGGCCGTGGCTCGGAGCTCTGCGAGCGTCATCGCCGCGTACGACGGCGAATCGGACGCCTCCGCGACGGCGGATTGCTCCGGCTCATCCGTAGCCTCGGCGGCCGCGCCGGCCGCCGAATCGGCTGCATCGCCCGCCGCTGATTCATGGTCAGAGACCTCGGGTGAGATCGTCAGCGGTGGAAGCGTCTGTGCCGCGACCTCGGTCGCCTCCTCTTTGGACGCCGCAGCCGGCGCGGCGCGCGCCTGCGCCAATTGGGCCTCCAACTCGGCCACTCGTGCGGACAGCCTCTCGATCTCCTCGTCGCCGTCCGATTTGCGCGCGAGCAGCGCCAGGTTCTCCCTTTCAAGCCCTGTGTTTTCGATGTTCTTGCTCATCGTCGCGCGCTCGAGTTCTGCGATCCGCAGCGTGCGTCGGTTCATCTCGCGCTCGATGTTGAGGCTCGCCTCCATCTTCGCCTCTACCTTGCCCCTGGCGTCGGTGAGCTCGGCCTCAAGTCGGGCCTTCTCGCGCAGCAGCTGGTTGCGCTCCTCGAACACGGCGCGCACACCCTCGGCAAACTCGTCGAGCTCAGCCTGTTGCGCGTCCACCTTGGCCGCCAGCTGAACGGCGAGCTTCCGCTGCTCGGACTGGTCCAGACACGCCTGCGTGCGCAGCCGCTCCGCCTCGGCCCTGCCGACATGCGCAGCCGCGAGTTGGTGCCGGAGGTCACCAGATTCGGCGACGAGGACATCGTACGATCGGCGCATCTCGTTGATGGTCGCGGCCACCAACTCAGGGTCGCGCCCCTGTGACAGCGAGGCCCGCACCAGAGCCACTTCGCCGCGCACATCGTAGGTGTCACCCTCGGCGCCCGCGCGCAGCGCGCTCAGCTCCTCTGTGGCCTTGCGGTACACTTCGCCCAGATTGGACAGCGCCAGCTCCCGCGCATCCAGCTCGTCCGCCGTGCGCGTCGCGTACTCCTCCCAGCTACGAACGGTACCGACCAGGTGATCGATGTAGCCGTCGCGCTCCTGCAGAGACCACGTGAGGTCCTGCACGCGACGGGAAAAGTCCGCCGTGACCTCAATGAGCCCTTGCTGAGTCTGGGCCAGATCGGCCTGGCATCGCGCGTAGCGCATCGCCAGATCCGTGCCGACCGGAGTGCCCTCCAGGGCAGCGCCCATTGCGAGCCGCTCCGCCTGGTCCGCAGCCAGCGCACGCTGCTCACGGACCTCCTCTTCCAGATCCAACGCGAGCGCCATCTGGTCGTCGATCTGTCCCTCGAGCAGCAGGTTGCGCTGGCTCAGGTCCTCCGCGTTTCGATAGAGCTGCCCGTGCACCCGCCCGAGCATCTCGGCCAGGCCGAAGTACGGCATGGCGATGACGGTGGACACGCCTGTCGCGTCGATGTCATCGGCGTCATCGGCGCAAACGAACACCGCCTCGGCGAAGTCAGCCGTTGGCTCGCCGGCCACCAAATGCTCGGACTCCACGGCGTCCTCGGGAACCCCGGGAACTGGCAACTCCTCGATGTTCTCGAAACGAAACTGCAAGACCGGGATCTGACGGGCCGCCGTGACGGACGCGAAGTGCTCGCTGAGGGATGCGCAAGCGTCAACGAGGCTCGTGTCCCGGAGCAGGCGGCTCTCGGCACCCGGAAGCACCTGCTCCAGCCCGTAAGCCTCGGGGTTCGACCACAGACCCAGGAACACACCGCCCGGGGCCAGCACTCGCCGGACTTCGCGCAGCGCACCAGGGTCCGCCGTCCATTCGGGCGACAGCCACACCACCGCATCGAACGCGTCGTCCTCAAACTCCAGATCGCTGCCTCGCCCCAGCTGCAGCTCGACCGCAGAGCCGGCACCCAGTCGCGCCCGCGTCGCCTGGATCATCTCCGGGCGCTCGTCCACCGCCGAGACGGAAGTCGCACCCGCATCCGCAATCACCGCTGTGCCGTGACCGTCGCTGCACTGGATTTCCAGCACTCGCCGGTTGCGCAGCATCGGCGCGACGAACCTGTACCGCGGCAGACGCGCAAACCACGCTCCCGAGAGGGCCGGCGGAAACTGAACGTTCGCCTCCAGCGTCGCGGGACCAGGTTCCGCCTCAGCCGCCGGCGTGACCTCGGCGTCGAGGTTGCTCGTGTCGGGATCGATCGTGGTATCTGTCGTCGAGCTCATCGACTCTCAGCGATTGAAGAAGCGACTCAGCAGGCCCTTTTTCTTCTTGGGAACGGGCGCGCCTGACATCTCGTTGTCTGCGGCGAGCGGTGCCTTTGGCTGAGGCGGGAGTTGTGGCACATCTCCAAGGACGTCGTCCAGAATCGCGTCCTCGGGCCGACCCGGCTCATCCTGTCGTTTGAGCTCCTGCTCGGCGGCACTGAGCAAAGTAGCCAGGGACGCGTCGGGTCCGTCCTGCGAGGACGGGGGCGGCGGCAGCTCTGGATCGAGGTGCAGCTCCAGCTCGCCCGAACCGCTGTGGGAGGACTTCTTCCCGGAGATCTCGGCGAGCAGATCACCGAGTTCGCCAACAGGATCTTCCACGATCGCGGGAATCGAAGGAATCGGAACCCCGGGAGGGGCCGCGGGCTCAGCGAAGATCTCCACGCTGGAATCTGCGCCATCGGATTGCGCCAGGGCCGGCCCCGGCTCCTGGTCCCAAGGTCCTGACACATCGTCGTCGCCGGCGTCCGCCTGCGCGTCTTCCGCGCCATCGCCTGCGGCCGACGCCACCTCAGCCTCGGCCTGCGCTTCCTCCGATGCCGCCGCGATCTCCGACGCCTCGACCCTCGCGAGTTCGATGCGGCCCAACACTGGCTCCGCCGCGGGCGCACCCTGCTCCAACTCAGACAGGTCAAGATCGAAGTCGTCGAGCTCGCGC
>CALBXO010000225.1 GCA_937890335.1 uncultured Pseudomonadota bacterium
GGCCCGACAAGCATGATCAAACCCTCGTCATCTGGGCCATGAGCAACAACCGCAAGCGGGTCAATTGGAAGCTCGTCGGCGTGGGCTGCGGCCTTCAGCTGGCGTTCGCCGTCATCATCTTCTGGATGCCCGGTGGCCAGGAGGTGTTCGAGATCGCGAACACGGTGTTCAACAAGTTGATAGGCTTCACGAACGACGGCGCGGACTTCCTGTTCAACAGCTTTGTCACCGGAAAGCGCAGCCTCGGGAACATCAACTTTGCGTTCAATGTGCTCCCGACCATCATCTTCTTCTCCAGCCTGATGACGATCCTCTACCACATCGGGATCATGCAATTCATCGTCAAGGCGTTCGCGTGGGTGATGCAGAAGGCCATGGGCACCAGCGGCGCCGAGTCCCTGTCCGCCGCCGCCAACATCTTTGTCGGGCAGACCGAGGCCCCGCTGGTCGTCAAGCCGTTCATCGACAAGATGACCATGTCGGAGCTCATGACGGTCATGACGGGCGGCTTCGCCACCGTCGCCGGTGGTGTGCTCGCCGCTTACGTGGGCATGCTCAACCAGTACTTCCCGGACATCGCCGGACACCTCATCGCAGCCAGCGTGCTGTCCGCTCCGGCGGCGCTCGTCATCGGCAAGATCATGTACCCGGAGACCGAGGTCCCCGAGACGCTCGGCGAGCTCAAGATGTCCGTGGAGAAGCCGGACGCAAACGTGATTGAGGCCGCGGCGCGCGGCGCCAGCGAGGGACTTACGCTGGCGCTCAACGTCGGCGCCATGCTGCTCGCGTTCATCGCCATCATCTACGGCCTCAACTACCTGCTGGGCTTTCCGAGCTTCTTCTACAACGGACTTCAGCTGGACACGCTCCTGGACTTCTACGCGTCCAGCAACCTGGCCATTCCCGCCGAGTGCGGCGCCCTGGGGGCCGACGGTGCCGCGGTCCGCGTGGCGCAGGACGCAGCCATCGGCACATGCATCGACACGATGGGTACGGTCACCGGGGCGCCGGCTGTCGGTCAGCTGGGTGTCCTGACGTTCCAGGATCTGCTGGGTTGGTTGTTCTCCGTCATCGCCTTCATCATGGGCGTGCCCTGGGAGGACTGCTTTGAGATTGGCAAGCTGCTCGGCATCAAGATGGTCCTCAACGAGTTCGTGGCCTACAAGGAGCTGGCAGACCTGCTCGCAGCGGGAACACCCCTCAACAAGCGCTCCGTCATCATCGCGACCTACGCGCTGTGCGGCTTCGCAAACTTCTCCTCCATTGCCATCCAGATTGGCGGATTGGGAGGCATCGCACCGCGCCGGCGCTCGGATCTGGCCAAGCTGGGACTGCGTGCTATGATCGCGGGAACGCTGGCCGCCTTCATGACGGCCACCATCGCCGGGATCCTCGTCTGACACAGCAAAAGACCGTGCTTGATCGTGCCACCGCTTGCGCCGATTCGATTCTGACCCGCACCGCGCGAACACCGCGCATCGCAGTCATCCTCGGATCCGGCCTCGGGGCGTTCGCCGACTCGCTTCAGAATTCGATCAGCATCGACTACGGCGAACTCGATGGGTTCCCGCGGCCGACGGTCGCGGGACACTCGGGCAAGCTCGTCCTGGGGGAACACGCCGGCCGCGACGTGCTCGTGATGGCGGGACGGTTTCACTACTACGAGGGGCACAGCCTGGACGCGGTGGGCTTTCCCATCCGCGTGTTGCGGCAGCTCGGGATTCGCTACCTGCTGGTGACGAACAGCGCCGGCGGCATCAATCCCGCGTTCAACGTGGGGGACCTGATGGTCATCGAGGACCACTTGAACCTCATCGGCGCCAATCCGCTCTACGGTCCAAACGCGGACGCCTTCGGGCCCCGTTTCCCGGACATGACCCAGGCGTATGACCCTGCGATACGCGCTTGCATGGAGACTGCGGCGGCCGCCCGCGGGTTCAAGCTCCAACACGGCGTGTACGCGGGCCTGTCTGGCCCAACCTACGAGACGCCCGCGGAGATTCGCATGCTGCGCGTGCTCGGCGCCGACTCCGTGGGGATGTCCACCGTGCCCGAGGTCACCGTGGCCCGACACAGCGGCATCCGCGTGGGCGGCATCAGCTGCATCTCGAACAAAGCCGCCGGAATGGGCGATGAGGAGCTGGACCACAGTCATGTGGCCACCGCCGCGCAAGCCGTCGCCGGGGATTTCATCGGACTTCTGGGCGGCACCATCGAGGCGATGAGCGCCGACCCGGCCTTTGATTGGACTCCGCTACCGCGAGCCGTGAGCGCGTCATGACCCGGACCATTCTGCGCGGCGCCCACATCGTCACGATGAACGCCGACTTCGACGAGTTTGTGGGCGACCTCGTCGTGGAGAACGGACGCATCGCGGCCCTGGTTCGCAGCGGGGTCCGGGCCGAGGTCGCGCGGGAACGTCCAGGCGACCGGGAAATCGATTGCCGCGGACGCACCCTGATCCCAGGCCTGGTCCAGACGCACCTCCATCTGTGCCAGACGCTGTTTCGCAGCCTCGCGGACGACCTGCGGCTCGAGCAGTGGCTCAAGGAGCGCATCTGGAAGTTTGAGGGTGCGCTGACCGCGGAGACCATGCGGGTGAGCGCAGACATCGGGCTTTGCGAGCTGTCCACCAGTGGGACCACGACGCTGCTGGATATGGGCACAGTGCACCATACGGACGCCGTCGGCGAAGCGGTCGATTACAGCGGTCTTCGCGCGTTCATCGGCAAGGCGATGATGGACGAGGGCGATGACATTCCGGCCTCGCTGCGTGAGACCACCGCCGAGAGCGTGCGCGAGTCGTTGGCCCTTGCCGACCGCTGGCACGGCGCCGCCGGCGGACGCATCGAGTACGCGTTCTGCCCGAGGTTTGCGCTGTCCTGCTCGACGTCGCTTCTGCGGCAGGTGGGGGAGATCTGCGCGAGCGAAGGCTACGTGATGCACACCCACAGCAACGAGACCGAGTGGGAAGTGCAAGAGGTTGGGCGCCGCTGGCAGGACACCAATATTGGCTACCTGCATTCCGTGGGTCTGCTGGGGCCCAGGGCGGTGCTGGCCCACGGCGTGCACTTTGTGGACGACGAGCGCGCCATTCTGCGGGACACCCGCAGCTGCGTGACCCACTGCCCGTCCAGCAACTTGAAGCTCGCCTCGGGCATCGCGGACATCCCTCTCCTCTGGAAGTGGGGGGTGCGCGTGGGCCTCGGCGCCGACGGCGCTCCCTGCAACAACACGATGGACGGTTTCCAGGAGATGCGGCTCGCGGCGATGATCCAGAAGCCGATCTACGGGCCAACGGCCATGCCGGCGCGGCGCGTGCTTCAGCTGGCCACCCGAGACGGTGCCGATGTCCTGGGGCTGTCCCACGAGGTGGGATCGCTTGAGGTCGGCAAGTCTGCGGACCTCGTCCTGCTCGATCTGCAGCAGCCTCACCATGGCATTGACGGTGAGGCCGCCGACGCGCTTGGTGGCAGTGTCTACGCGAGGATCGTCTACGCCGCCCGGCCCTCCGATGTCCGCAGTGTGTTTGCCGGCGGAGAGGAGATTGCGCGGGACGGTGTATCTCTGAAGTACGACACCGCGGAGCTCCACGCCCGCGGGCGCGACGCTTTGACTCAGATACTCTCGCGGCGCTGAGTCTGCTCGCCCGAATCAAAGCCTGACAGGCCCGCGAACTCGTTCTGCCGCCTGGTCACAGCCCGCACCACCATCATCACGAGCACCGCGGAGGCGATGTCGCCCACGCCGACCAGCAGGTCGATGGCGAAGTAGCCCGGCCCCTCGGTCTGCCCCTGCTGGTAGACCGCGAACACGCCTAGAATCCCGCCCACGACGTACACGATCCACCACACGACGATGAGCTTGCTACCCTCCCGTGTGTCCCAGTCGTCCGGGACCGGAATCTCAGGTTTACTCGCGCGCCAGATCTCCTGCATCACGCGGTAGGGTACGACCAGGTTCAGGATCGGGATGAACCACCAGAGCAGGGTCTTGACCGGTGTGTAGCGCATGCCGCGCACGCCGAGGGCGCGACAGTTCTCCGCCAGGTTGTAGAGCCAGTGCAGGAACGCCAGCCCGCAGCCGTAAAACGTACCATTGTAGACGTAGCTGAGAGTCTCGCGCGTCTTCTCCGCGACGGGGCTACCCGCGAGCGCCGCCACGCTGGTGCCCGAATACACAAGGCTGGCGATGATGAAGATTCCAATGCCCATGGAGAACAGCATGCTGCTGCTGCCCACTTGCCTGTATTTGAACGTATCGACCATCCGTCTCGACTCTCACGATCCCGACAGGTTTGACATGGCTTGGACGTGCTGCTATCTGCACGCGCAATGAGCAACCGCGCCGGGCTTTTGGGCGGTTGTACTGTTTCTGACTTCGAATGACCAGTTGGTGACCCTATGCGACGCTTCGCGCTGCTATTCAGCCTCCTTCTCCTCGCCGCCGCGTGCTCCGATTCCGCCGGCGGAAAGGGCGGAGACCAGATCACGCCCGACCCCATCGACAACGGCGACATGGACGAGACGCCGTCCTCCATTGACCCCGCCACCCTGCCGGGCGCCGACATCACGCCGGACCCCGCAGACTACCGCGACGCCGTAGACCCCCGGTTCCTGCTCGAGTTCGTCGGTGACGACAGCCGTAGCATGAACTACTACAACGCGGGCGAGTTCACCGTGCGCTACTCCGACCACACGGGGCGGGCTGTGCGCGGCGGCGAGGTCCACGCGACCTTCGCCGGCAACGCTGCCGACATGGAGATCGGCGCGCCCATCTGGACCACCAACGCCCGCGGCGAAGCCACCGTGGCGTTTGAGACCGGGCGCACCTCAGGGACGTTCACCGTCGTCGTAAGCGCGGAGAATGCCGACGACCTCGCGTTCAATGTGCACGTCCGCCCCAAGGACAGCGCGTCCTACATCGTACACACGACCTACCCGAGCGCCGCGACCCTCCCGGTGCAAGTCTCTGTGCGGCTGTTCGAAGACGACGTGAACTGCGCGGACCTGGACCCGGCCAACCTGCCCGCGGAGATCGGCCAGTTCGACATCCTCCCCCACGACCACAACATCCCGGACGCGCGCTTCGTCGATCTCCCCAACGGGCGCGGCTACACCGCGGTCTCGGTGGGCTTCCTGGCACCACAAGTGCCGGTGGCCTTCGGTTGCAGCGAGGAGCGGCCGCTCATCGCCGATGGTTTTGACGCCGAGGTCACCGTGGACATGGCGGAGCTGATGCCGATGGTGCAGGGCACCTACGACATCGAGACGCGGGTCGATCTGCTGGATGCGCTCCCCGAGCCCTGGGGCTCCACGCTCACCCTCATCGGCCGTATCTTCGCCGAGCCCGCTGAGCTCGTGATGGAGCTGCTGCTCGGCGACCCCAACGTGATCGACGACGGCTACCTTGGATCGATCCTCCCGGACAACCCGCTGCTGCGCCGGACCCTGTCGGCCGCGATCAACCAACTGCTCGCTGACCTGCTGCCGCCGGAGGTGCAGGAGGTCTTCCGCGTGGGTGGCATGGTGTACCGTACGGTCAGCCAATTCACCCTGCTCGGACACCTCGACGTAGCTGCCGAGGCCGACAGCGACGGTGTGCTCGCCATGGGGAACACCCACCGGTATGGCGCGATGGTCATCCACTGGGACCGCGACATCATCCTGCAGATGAATGACCTCGACGATGTCGGTGCACTCAACGGTCAGTGGTCTGGCAACGCGCTGGACGCCGCGCTGACCGTGGACCGCCACAGCCTGCAGTTCAACTATGGCGCCCTGGCGCTCGCCCTCATCGAGCAGATCATCTTCCCGGCGCTGTTTGGCCAGGGCGTGGACTCCGTGGACGAAGCGATTCGGAGCTTCATCGACTGCCAACAACTGGCCGACGATGTGTTTGATCCCGTCCAGGACGCGCTCCTCAACCAGATCCTCTTGGGCGCCTGCAATGAGACCGTGTCCGAGCTCGCCTCCAGTGTCACCGACCTCTTCGTCGGACAGAGCACGCCGCTGACGAACTTGACCTTCGCGGCGACGAACTGCCCGTTGGAAGAGCCGGAAGTGTACGGCGACGACGACCAGGTCCGGTACTTCGAGCGCGTCGGCGCCGAGGACCCGCGCTGCATCTGGAACGCCGAGTTGGTGGCGGGTCAGGAGATCCGCCGGATCGAATCCGACTTCTACGGCGCGCGCCCTTAGTTCCGGAATCGGGACCCGCGCCGCTGCACGGGGACCTGTGCCCCGCGCCTCTCAGGTTCGACGGGGAGCCACCGGTACCAGGTGGCCGCCTTCCCTGATCTACTTACCCTTCTTTTGCAGATGCGCCTTGGCCATACGCGCCAATTGCGGGCTGATCGTGCGGCTGCGTTGCAGGTGCCGCACGTCTGCATCGCGCAGGAAGGTGAGGAGCCGAACGCCGGTTCGCAGCGGCGTCTTGGGGTTGTTTGCCAGTGCCTTGACCACGCTGTAGTCGCGCAGCAGCTCCTTCTTGCCCGCGATGAAGCTGATGACTTCGTTGGGCATGTTCTTGTTCTTTGCCAGCGCCTTCAGGTCGTCGGGTTGCATCTTTGGGGACAGGAGCGCCGCGGTGTAGACCAGCCGGTTCGCGTCCTTGAGGAGCAGCATGCGCTCCTCCTTGCTCCCGATGGTCGCAAGCCGGACCTTCTCCGAGATCTTCATCTGGCTGATCAAGACCTGCTTGCTCATGAAGCGCTTTTCGTCGTCTCCCGAGTTCTCGGCCGCCGCCGCCTCCTCGCCGAACGCGGCAAAGTCCACGTCCTTGATCTCGGCCATGGCGTTCTCGAGGAGCTCGCCAAACTCGCCCATCTTGGTGTCGACGTCCTCCATGGAGACGCCGCCCGACTCCTCGGCCGCAGCCCGCGAGACTGAGTTCTGCAGGATGGTCGCAAAGGCGTTGTCCCGGACGACCTCCTCGATGGCCTCGTCCGAGCCGAACTCTGGCTCGGGGGCCAGCTCCAGCCCGGCGGCCAGCGCGGATTTCAGGCCCGGCAGACCTGCCAGGTCGACGCCCTCGCGCCGGACGAACTCCAGCACGCGGTCGATGATGGACTGGTGAATCGAGGCGTTGGTGTAGAGCTGCTCGACGATCTTCGGGTAGCGGACAAATCGGACCTGGTTCTCCGCGATGACCTCGGCCAGCGCCGTGTCCACCTTACCGGCCAGGAAGCCGACGGTCTCGTCCGCTACGTCGCGGTGGCGGAGGATGGTGGTGACCGACTGGGCGTCGGACAGCCATTGCCGCGCGCACAGGTCCAGCACCTTGGGGGGAAGCGAGCTGGACAGACCACCGGCGCGCATCGCCTCGGGCAACCCGCGAAAGGTCTTGTTCGCGTTTTCGCGGACTTCGGGGTCAAACTGCAGGTTGTAGAGGACTTTGAGGAGGTCTGGGGGCGAGATTCCAGGCACGAGCCCCTTGGCGCCCATATCCCGGAGGGGTAGGGGAGCCTTGGTGTCTACATGCCGCTTGAGGTTGCCAGGAAACTCGTCGAGCGAAAGGGGGGCATCAGAGATGATGGGAACGTGGGCCATGGTTTCCTCAGCGCTGGCGGTGTGCCGCGCGCGATGTCGGCGCGAGGTCCGAGGCCTGGCCTGAGGAGTCCCTGCCGACGCTACTCGTCGTCTTTGTCCTTGAACTGCGCGATGATCTTCTCGGCCACCTCGCGAGGGACCTCTTCATAGTGGCTATATTCGGCCACAAAGTCACCCCGTCCACCGGTCATGGAGCGCAGATCCGGCGAGTAGCGCAACATCTCCGCATGTGGCACCTGCGCGCGGATGCACTGGTATTTGCCGCGCGACTCCATGCCCATCGGGTGTCCGCGGCGGCTGCTGATGTCGCCCATCACGTCGCCCATGTTCTCCTCGGGTACCGTGACCTCGACGTCCACGATGGGCTCGAGCATTACCGCCCGCGCCTTGGAGTTGCGGATGGCCGCCTTGAACGCCATGCGCGCCGCGATCTTGAACGCCATCTCCGACGAGTCCACGTCGTGGAACTTGCCGTCGTGCAGACGCACCTTGATGTCCACCACCGGGTAGCCCGCGATGACGCCGTCTGCCATGGTCTCGATGATGCCCTTCTCGACCGCTGGGATGAACTGACGCGGGATGGTGCCGCCAACGATGGCGTCGTCGAACACGAAACCCTCGCCGCGACTGGTCGGGGAGATGTCGATGATGACCTCGGCAAACTGCCCCTTGCCCCCAGATTGCTTCTTGTGACGGTAGCGCTCGTCCGCGACGGTGCCCTTGATGGTCTCCCGGTACGCGATCTTCGGCGGCGCCGTGTGTGCCTCGACACCGAACTTGCGACTCAGCTTCTTGAGGGTCGCGTCAATGTGAAGAGTCCCCATGCCGCTCAACAGGGTTCCGCTTGTCTGGTCGCGGCGTAGTTTGAGGCTCGGATCGGTCTCTGCCAGACGGTTCAAGCCTTGGTAGACCTTGTCCTCCTCGCCGGATTTGTCGGCGTGGATGGCAAATGTGATGGCGGAGGGCCGGCGGGCGGGCGCCGGGTAGACGATCTGCGCTCCCTGGTCGCACAACGTGTCGCCTGTGTGGGTGTGCTTGAGCTTCGCGACGGCCACAATGTCGCCGCAAGACACGCCCTCCAGCGGCGTCATGTCCTTTCCGCGCAGGCTCATGAGCGTGCCAAGGCGCTCTGCGTGGTTCTGCGTGGCGTTGTGGACCGGGGTGTCGCTGTCGATGTGGCCCGAGTAGACCCTGAGCACGGACAGTTGGCCGGTGTACTTGTCCGCGATGGTCTTGAAGACGTACGCGCTGAACGGGGCGTCGTCGTTCTTTTGGAAGCTCGCGGCGTCCTCGGTACCGGGCCGCACTCCCACCACCGGGCCACTGTCGGACGGGGAGGGGAACACCTCGGCGACAAAGTCCAGCAGCGGCCCGATGCCGACATTGCACGTGGCGCTGCCGGCGAACACCGGCGTCAGGGAGCCGCTTCGGAATCCGGCGGCGAGTCCCTTGCGGAGATCGGACGCGCCCAGGCCCCCATCCTCAAAGTACTGCTCCATGAGCTCTTCGGACGTGCCCGCGATCTCCTCGACAAACGCCTCGCGCTGTCCCGAGAACCCGTCGGCGAGCTCCGGAGGCACGTCTCCGCGCTCGGCGGTACCGCTTCCGTCCAGGGGCTGGTAGATGGCCACATTCTCCACCACGTCGATGACCCCGCGAAAGCTCGACTCGGCCCCAATGGGCAGGGTCAGCGCCACGGGAGTGACCTCCAGGCTGCGGCCAATGTCCGCCACGGTCCCGTCGAAGTCCGCGCGGTCCCGGTCCATCTTGTTGATGAAGATGGCCACGGGCTTGTTCAGCTGACGGGCCGCGGCAAAGAGGCGGTCCGTCCGAACCTCTACGCCGTCGACGGCGCTGACCACGAGGATCGCCGCGTCGGCAGCGCGCAGGGACCCGTCCACGTCGCCCACAAAGTCCGCCAGGCCCGGCAGGTCGATGAGGTTGAACTTCTTGCCCTTGTACTCGCACGTCCCAATGGCGGCAGAGATGGAGCTCTTGCGCTCCTGCTCCTCTTGCTGGAAATCGAGGTTGGAGTTGCCGTCGTCGACGCTGGCCAACCGGGTGACAGCCCCCGTGTTGAAGAGGAAAGCCTCGCCAAGGCTGGTCGTGCCGTGGTGGCCATGACTGATCAGGGCCACGTTGCGGATATCGGTGGTTGCGTATTTCTTCATCAACCGCGCTCCTGTGGGACTGTGGACGTGCGGAAACTATATTTTGTGGGGCGCCGCGCTGTCAACGCGCTCTGGAGTTCGGTCCCAACGGTGTCGAAGCCGTTCTTGCATCCGGATTTCGAAACACAATCGGGCCGGAAATCCAGGGTGTTGTGGGGTCTGGGGAGACCTGCGTGGGCAGGTCAGGGCGTGCGGTTTCGCTCCCAGAGGATGCGCAGTCCGTCGAGTGTGAGGTTGAGGTCAACCTCGTCGATGGCTTCCGCCTCGGCGGCGATCACGCGGGCCAGCCCGCCAGTGGCAATCACGAGAGGCTCGAAATCGAGCTCCGCCTTCATCCTTGTGATCAGCTCGGTGACGAGTCCCACATACCCAAACAGGAGCCCCGACTGCATCGACTCCACCGTGTTCCGGCCCACGACACGCGCCGGACGCAGGAACTCCACGCGCGGAAGCTTTGACGCGCGCTGGAACAGCGCCTCGGCGGAGATGGAGATGCCCGGCGCGATTGCGCCGCCGAGGTACCCGCCCTTTGGCGTCACCACGTCCACCGTCGTCGCGGTGCCAAAGTCACAGATGATGAGGCCGCGCTCCCAGCGCGTGTAGGCCGCGACGGCGTTGACGATGCGGTCGGCGCCCACCTCGCGGGGGTTCTCGTAGTGGATCGGCATCGCGGTCTTGATGCCCGGCCCCACCACCATGGGCCGCCGCCCCAGGTACCGCTCTGACATGGCGAGCAGCGACCGAAGCAGCGGTGGGACAACGCAGCTGATCATGATGCCCTCGACCTGCCGGACCAGAAGGTCCGCGGCGTCGAAGACGTGCCGAATCAGGATGCCCCACTCGTCCGCCGTGCGACGATGGTCCGTCTGCAGGCGCCAGTCGTGGATCAAGCGCTCGCCCTTGAAGATGCCGAGGACCGTGTTCGTATTTCCGACGTCGATGACCAGTAGCATGACGCCTTTAGACCAGAAGTGGCCCGCGGTGGGCAAGCGAATTGCGCGCCGGGAGGGCGCGGCGACGGGAAGCCAGGTCCTCAGCCTGCGAGAGGGCGGCTACTTCGATCTCCAATCGTCGATCCCGAGATCCTAGAGCAGGTTGGCCGCAAGCTCTGCCAGCTTGCTGCGCTCACCCTTGTGGAGGGTGACGGTGGCGGCCAGTGGCTGCCCCTTGAACCGGTTGATCGTATACGTGAGCCCGTTGCTCTCGGCGTCCACGTACGGGTTGTCGATCTGGTACGGATCGCCCGTCAATACGACCTTGGTGCCGTCCCCGGCGCGCGTGAGGATGGTCTTGACCTCGTGTGGCGTCAGGTTCTGCGCCTCGTCCACCAACATGTACTGGCTCGGCAAGCTTCGGCCGCGGATGAAGGTCAGAGGTTCCAGGCCCAGAACGCCCTGTTGGATGAGGTCCGACACGGTGCCGATGTGCCGCCCGGTCCGAATGCGGTGCAGCTCCATCAGGTAGGCGATGTTGTCGTGAATCGGCTGCATCCACGGGTTGAGCTTCTCTCCCACGTCGCCGGGCAGGTACCCGATGTCCCGGCCCAGCGGGAAGATGGGTCGGGCGACCAACATCTTGTGGTAGACCTCCTCGTCTGCAGTCAGCTGCAGGCCCGCGGCGATGGCCAGCAGCGTCTTCCCGGTGCCCGCCTTGCCGAGGAGGGTCACCAATTGAATGCTCTGGTCCATCAGGGCGTCCAGGGCAAAGTGCTGCTCCTTGTTGCGCGGCTTGACCCCCCAGATGCCGTCGGCGATACGCCGCAGCGGCCGGGCGACGCGATCCTCGACGTGGAGGCGGCTCAGGGCCGTCTGTTGCGGCTTGTCCTTGTTGCGCAGCAGCAGGTACTGGTTTGGGTACAGCTCGGGTCTGTCGTCCTCCTCGTCCTCCGCGACCGACTTGCTCTTCGGCGCCCATGGGGACCCGTCCCTGAAATCGATGGGGGCCTCGTCGTGCTCAAAGAGAGCGTCAAAGGACTCGCCGTCGATCGTGATCTCGGTCGCGCCGGGGTAGAGCTCGTCAATGTCCACCTTGGTGGTCATGAAGTCGTCGGCCTTGAGCCCGACGGCGTTGGCCCGGATGCGCAGGTTGGTGTCCTTGGTGACCATGATGGTCTCGACGTCGGGCGACGCCTCCTGCACCTCCAGCGCGACACTGAGAATCAGGTTGTCCGCGGTATGCTTGTCCAGCGCGTGCAGCACCGTCTTCACACTCGAGACCACCCGCAGCAGGCCCCCGGACTCGAGCGGGACGCCAGGCTCCAGGTTGCCAAGCTCGCGGTAGTGATCGATCAGGCGGGCCGCCGCGCGGGCGTTGCGGCCAAGGTCGCTGAGCTCCTTCTTGAACCGGTCGATCTCCTCGATGGCGTAGATCGGGATCACCACCGTGTTCTCCTCGAACGACTCGATGGCTTGTGGGTCGTGGAGGAGGACGTTCGTGTCCAGGACGAAGTTCTTCTTCATGCTACCGTCCGAACCGGTTCGTCGGCCGCCTGTTGCAGCTCGCGCCGGATGTCGCGCCAGATCCGGACCTGATTTCGGCCGTGGGTCTTGGCGTAGTACAGCGCCTGGTCGGCGCGTTCGATGAGGTGATTTGGGTCCTCAGCGTCGACTGGAAATTCGGCGATGCCGAAGCTCATGCAGACATTGAAGCGCCCCTGCGGCGAGTCGAAGCTGAGCGCCTCGACCATCCGTCGCAGCTTCTCGGCGATCTGTCGCGCCCCTTGGAGATCGGTGCCCTCGAGGATGACCCCGAACTCCTCGCCGCCGTAGCGGGCGGGGAGGTCGGTCTGCCGCAGGTTCTGAGCGAATGTGGCGGAGACCTGGCGCAGGACCTCGTCACCCATCGGGTGACCGTAGGTGTCGTTGACGGATTTGAAGTGGTCGATGTCCGTGATGATGAGGCTGAACGGTGTGCCCACACGCTCGGACCGGGCGATGACCTCCGGCAACGTCTTCGTGAACGTGCGGCGGTTGCTCAGTCCGGTGAGCCCATCGATGGTCGCCATCTCTTCCATCTCGAGGTAGAGCCTGGCGTTGGCGAGCGACACCGCGACCTGGTTCGCCACCACCTCGAGCAGCTCGCGCTGCTCCTTGGCAAATCCGCCGCGACGGGTGGAGCCCACGACGAATGCACCGACTTCGAGGTCCTGCGCCACCAACGGCAGCACCAACATGCTGTGGATGCCGGCCACGCGAACCTGTCTGGTGAAGGCCACGTTGCGCGTCGGATCAAACACGCCGCCCCACGGCAGGGGGTGGCGCATCTCGATGGCCATGGAGACCAGTCCGGCGTTGTGCTCAAACACCAGGCCCGTGAGGTCCGCGGCCCATCCTGCCTTGTCGTCGCTGGTCACCACGCGCTCCACCGTGTGGAAGCGGCGACCATCCTGGTACGAGGTCAGGACCACGCAGGCCAGGTCGAAGGGGACGATGTCCCCCACACAGCTGAGCGCCACTTCGTAGACGTCGGCTGGCTTCAGCGCCGTGTTCAGCTCGCGGCTGGCCTCGTAGAAACGGTCCAGCTCGCGGCGCGACTTGTCCAGTCGGTGCAGCAGCCGGTCGGCGGCCACAGCTCTGACAATGGACCCGGCCGCGTCCTGTGCCAGCCCCCGCGCGGCCTCGTCAAAGGCGGTCGCGCCAGTCCGGTCCAGGCAGATGACGCCGAGCAATGCCCCATCCTCCCCGTTGCTCTCGATCACCGGCACGCCGAGAAACTGCCGGACCGGGCCCGGTTCCGCGCCCTCGTAGTACGTCAGGCCGCGGTACGTGGCCCGCAGAGACTCCAGGATGACCGTCTCACGCCGTCGCAATACGCCGGCCAACGCACCTTCTCCAGGGTGCACAGTGCGAACCAGGGCATCGCTGGCGCTGACAGCGTCGCGCATGACCAGCCGGGTGCCCTCGGCGTCCAACCACAACAGCGCCGCCGTGTGACAACCCAGTCCGGTGTGCAGCAGCTGAA
>CALBXO010000226.1 GCA_937890335.1 uncultured Pseudomonadota bacterium
CTGTGGCCGAACGACACCGCGTGGTTTGGTTCACTCGACGGCCACACGAACCTGGGCGCGGACGGCCGGCTCGTAGGCGCTGAGCATGGGGAGGAAACCGTGCGTCGCGCAGCAGGTCAGGATCTCCAGGCGCCCGCGGTCCTGAAACGTGCGGAATGCCGCGGCCAGGTCGCGACCGTAGAGCGTCTCGTACTGGTAGAGCCTGCGCGTGAGCAGGTCGCGGTACCAGCCGGCAAGGTAGTGGAGGTGCCCGTGGTCCTTGTGACGTTCTACCTCGTCCTCGGCGAGCTCAATCAGTCGCCGGAGACGTTCCGCGCACCTCTCCTGAAGCAGCGGGTCGCGCAGCATCGAGACCAGCGGGGGGCTCAGCGTCATGCTGACGCGGAAGTCGATGCCGTCGCGCCACAACCCCTCGTAGGCCTCCAGAAGCGGCAGGTAGGTCTCGGCGACGGCCTCGAAGAGCCAATCTTCCTCCAGGAACTCCGGGTACTCAGGGTGTCGAACGAAGGGCAGGTGGGCGTGAAGAATCAGCGCCAGGTAACCTTGCATGACGGTATCTCGGAACGGGGCCTTCAGGCTCCCAATGAGTGGCTTCCCCAGGACGCGTACGCGTTGGGGGCCTCTGAGGACGACGCAGGAACAACCTCGAGGGGGGATCCCTCGCCGCCGCCCACAGCATCTCCATGGTCCCATTCGCTGGCGCCCGCGTTGGGCCCGGGCGCAAACGGGCGGAGTCCGGCCACCGAGCGCAGGTCTGCGCTGGGGGCGGCCGGCGGATGGAAGATCGGTGTTGGGATCTCGGCGGGTGCGGGGCGATCGTCGTCGCGGAACGCCAGAGTCACGAGCGCGACATCGTCAATGCGGCTGTGCGCGATGGGCGGTGTGCGGACCGCGGCGCTGGAGAGCCTTGGGCGAAATCCGTCGTCGCGGAGCACGCCAAACTCAACCCTATACTCGCGATCCGGGGCCAATTCGTGGATGAACCAGCGTCCTGCCGACGGCTCGACCGCCACGGAGCGCAGCTCGTGGGTTGCGCCGCCGGTCACATCAAACAGGCGGATGTGGGCCCGCCCGTCGTCCATCACCGCTGCGTCGTGGGTGTGGAGGGACCAATAGCAGAACAGCGTGTCGGGGGACTGCACCTTGAGTTCGAGATGGTCGCGGTCGTACCCGATCGGAATGCCGCCGAGGTCCAGGGGCGTCAGCGACGGCGCGGAGTGTTCGAATGGGTGTCTCTTGGGAAGCGGTGATGGGTCCGGAGTGTGGGACCCAGCGCTCTTGGGGGATGGCTTGGTGGGTGCCTGGGGCGAGGGGCTGGTTTGCGCGGCGGATGCGGCGGCCGCGGAGCGGCTCGCGCTCACTTGCGCGGGTTTGCTGCCAGCGGTGCCGACGCCTGCGGCCACGGGCCTGGCGGCCTTGGCGGGCGCCGCACTTGGCATCTTGGAAGCGACCCCTGGTCCGGCGGCGCGCGCCTCCTCGATGGCTTTGATCAGCGCTGCCTTGCGCAGTTTGCTGCGCCCCGGAACGCTGTGCTCGGCGGCGATCTTCCGGAGCTCGGCGAGTGTCATGGAGGTGAGTGGCTTCATCGCGAATACCCCGGTGCGTACGGCCTGGGAAACAGTGTCGGCGGTACCAGTTCTCCACCGACCTTGCAACAAGACGGTAGCTGCCGTACGACCCTCTGCCACGAATTGTAACGTAGCCTTGCGCACCGACAGGGACGCCCATGCCGAGCCAGAATCTCGACGCCGCCAGAGGCCTCATCGAACTCTCCACGAACCTCTGGTGGTCGTGGACTCCGCGAGCGCGGGCTATCTTCGCCGCTCTGGACCCGGCCATCTGGGACGCCACGCGCGAGAATCCCGTGGCGGTGTTGCAGGGGATCTCTGCGACGACTGTGCCCCAGGACGAAGGCGAGCTGCTGGACCCCTCGGACTATATGGACGCGGAGAAGATTGCCGCGGCGCTGGAGGCCGGAGGCCTCACCGACCGCGCCACTGCCGTGCTCGCCGAGTTTGCTGCCTACAAGACGCAACCTCGCAAGGCGAGCCCGTCCGTCGCCTACTTCTCATTGGAATTTGGGCTGACCGCCGCGCTGCCCATCTACTCCGGTGGGCTGGGTGTTCTCGCGGGGGATCACACGAAAGCAGCCAGCGACCTGGGCCTGGATTTCACGGCGGTGGGTCTGTTCTACCACCAGGGCTACTTCCGCCAGACCATCACGGCGGACGGCGCCCAGGAGACCGATTTCCCCACGTTGAACCCCGCGGCAGCGCCGCTGCAGGTGCTCCGGGATGACGCCGGCGCCCCCGTGACCGTGGACGTCCCCATGGGCGAGCTGGTGGTCACCGCGGCCGTGCGCCACGTCAAAGTGGGACGCGTGGACCTGTTTCTGCTCGACACGCATGTGGAGGGCGCGTCCAACGACGCCAAGGAGCTCACCGCGCGCCTCTACGCCGGTGGTGACCCGGTCCGCATTTCGCAGGAGGTTCTGGTCGGCATCGGCGGTGTACGGCTGCTGCGCAAACTGGGTCGCAAGCCGCAGCGCTGGCACCTC
>CALBXO010000227.1 GCA_937890335.1 uncultured Pseudomonadota bacterium
CGACCGCTCCGTGGAGATGTACCAGTGGGTCGAGGTCAAAAAGACCACCGAGAAGAAGAAGACCGGCGGCAAGAAGGTCAAGGAGACCACCTACTCCTACAAGAAGGAGTGGAAGGACGGTCTGGTCGACTCCTCGTCCTTCAACAAGGACGCCGTGAAGGAGGAGAAGAAGAAGCCGGTCAACCCTGGCTCCATGCCTGCTGAGGCCAAGGACTGGGCCGCCAAGGAGGTCAAGATCGGTGGCTTCAAGCTCGCCGACACCTTCGTGAGCCAGCTGACCCAGTCCGAGGATCTGGAGATCACAGACGACACGCTCGCCAAGGTCAAGGAAGAGCACGAGAAGGCGAAAAAGAAGGACAAGTTCATCTACATCAACGCCTTTGGCAGCAAAGCGGACCCGGCTGACCCCAACGTCGGCGATACGCGCATCTCATGGCGCGCGGTGAAGTCGGCCGAGGTGACCGCGGTCGGTGCCCGCTCCGGTATGGAGCTCGGTGCGTGGACGGCGTCCAACGACACCGAGCACAGCTACCTTCGCTACGGGAGCAAGAACGCGAAGGAGATGGTGGAGGCGGCAGAGTCAGCGAACACGATGATGACGTGGATCCTGCGCTTCGTCGGACTGCTCCTGCTGTTCTTCGGCTTCATGGCACTCTTCAAGCCCCTCGTCGTGCTGGCCGATGTCATCCCGTTCATCGGCAACATCATTGGTGGTGGCACGATGCTGGTTTCCGCCGGCCTGGCCCTGTCCATTGGTTTCGGCAGCATCGCGATAGGCTGGATCATCGCCCGACCGCTTGTCGGTGGCTTGATGTGCATCCTGTCCATCGGCTTCTTTGCCGGCCTGATCTTCCTGGGCATCAAGGCCAAGAAGAAGCTCAGCGGCGGCGCTGCGCCCGCGGCTGAGGCCGCGTCCGACGACGCCGAGTAGTCCCCTCCGGAGTGAGCGCCCTCGGGTGCCTTGTCCGCACGAACATTCGCCCGCGCAGGCTCCGGCCGCGCGGGCGGTCGTGTTTACGGGAGGGGTCCCGAAGCTGTCCGAGTTCGACACGCTCGAGGACCGAGAGGCCATCGAACCCCGCTGGGTGCCTGCACCGCGCCGTCCGTCGTTCACCCAGATCCGGAGGGGTTGTGCTGCTGGTCGCCGTGATGCTGGGTGTCCTGCTGCGGCGCAAATAGCCCACCGGCCCAGGGGGCCGATGACGACTCACTGGGACCCCGGGCGGTCAGTCGCCGAGCAAGAGGTCTTCGCGACCGCGGCTGATGAAGTGACGGTCCGGGGTCAGGTCCAGGTGGAAGTGATCCTTGTGCGCGTCGTTGTACTCGGGCGTCAGCACGATGTTGAACACAAAGTCCTCGTGCATCCGCTGCGCAAACAGGAACAGCCCCCTGCCCTTGGGCGCGGCCGGGTGCGCGGTGTTGTGCTCCCAGTCCCGCGACACGCTCCAGGTGTGGTGGTCGGCCGTGCGGAAGCCGAGGACATCGATGGCGCGCCCGTAGGCATGCTGGCTGAGCCGGTCCCCGCCAGAGATGGTGCGACACTGCGTGGTACCGGCGTGGATCACCTGGGTGATTCCCTGGGCCTTGGCCTGCTGGGCCAGCCGCCCAAGCGCGATCGCAAGCTCGCACGAGGCGAGCATGCGCGACGGCTTGTTCTCCCGTCCTCGCAGAAACGCCACGCCGTGGATGGTTCCCGCGACCCACACTGGATCGTCCACACCACAAACCAGGTCGGGATGGCCCTCTGGGGATTGGGATTCAAACTCGGCCGGTCGGTAGGCGATGGAGGCGGCGTCCAGCTTGCGCTGGCACGCGGTGGCTCCCTGGCCAACACGTGCGTTGGGCACGTGGTCGAGCTCCGTGGGAACGGGGTCGCCTGGAACCGGGGCCTGCGCGGGAGCCAAGGATGGCGAGGCGGCGGTCGGGGCGCTCGTCGGCGCGGCAGGCGGTGTGCGGGAGTTGGAATGAACGCCGTGGGCGTCGGCGGATCCACCGCTGGAGGCCGACCGGGGCGCGTGGTGGGCCGGCGGCTCGGCGACGGGGTCAGGGGCGCGATCGCAGGCGCCGCCGCTCAGGAGGGCTGTCGCGGCCAGGGCGAAGATCGAAGCGCTGACCCGGCGCGACGGGCGCCGCAACGGCCTACGCGCGCCTCCAATCGGTTTGCGCCACTGCGCGCTTTGCTCGACAATCCGCCCGATGACCCAGCCCATACAGTACAGTCTCTCGATTTCCAACGTGAACGCCCACCTGGCCGAGGTCGCCGTTCACGTGCCCTCGCCCGCCGCCGGCGCGCTGTCCGTGGCGATGCCCAGTTGGACGCCCGGCTCCTATTTGATGCGAGAGTTCGCCCGCCACGTCCAACAATTTGGCGCGGTGGACCAGACCGGCGAGCGCCTCGCCTGGCGCAAAACAGCACGTGGGGTGTGGGAGATTTCCGTGCCGGAAGGTACCGCCGAGGTGGTGGTCACCTACACGCTGTATGCCCACGACCTGTCGCCGCGCTGCAACCACGTCACCGACGAGCACGCCTTTTTCAACGGGGCGTCGGCCTTCATGTTCGTCATGGGAGCCGAGGGCCGCAGCTGCACGCTGGACATCGAGTGCCCCTTCCCGGATTGGAAGATCTACACGGCGCTGCCCAACCAGGAGGGAACTACCTTTCCCCTCTGCACGGGTCGCTTTGTCGCCACAGACTACGACCACTTTATCGACTGTCCGATTCTCCTCGGGGCGCATGAAGTCCTGGCGTTTCCGGCGGCCGGTACCACGCATCGTTTTGTGTTCGCCGGCGAGGCACCAGTGCCGACCGAGCAGCTCGCGCTCGACATTCCGCCGTTGGTCCAGGCGACGGCAGACCTGTTTGATGGAGACATCCCGTACGACAGCTACCTGCACATCGTGCTGCATACCGAGTCCATGCGTGGAGGACTCGAGCACCGGAACTCCGCCGCCCTGCTCTTCCCGCGCAACCATTGGGTCGCCGAGCACGGCTACGAGGACTTTCTCGCCCTGGTCAGCCACGAGCATTTCCACGCGTGGAACGTCAAACGGATTCGACCGCAGGTGCTGGGGCCGTTCGATTACCTCAACGAGGGGTACACCCGCGCGCTGTGGGTGATGGAGGGCGTCACCTGTTACTACGAGAGCGTGCTGCTCCTCCGCGCCGGGCTCGTCACCGAGGAGCGGTTTCTGGAGCTGCTGGCCAAGCGAATCGCGGACCTGCGGCAGATTCCGGGCAGGCGGCTGCACTCGCTGGAGGACGCGAGCTTCGACGCCTGGATCAAGCTGTACCGCCGCGATGAGAGCTCGGACAACACCTCCGTGTCGTACTACCTCAAGGGTGAGGTCGTCGCCTGCTTGTTGGACCTGCACATCCGCGCGGTCACCGACGGCGCCAAGAGCCTTGACGACATGATGAAGCGCCTCTGGGCGCGCTACCGCGCCGAAGGCACGGGCTACCCCGAGGAGGCGTTCCAGGGCTGGCTGGAGGACATCGCCGGCGCGTCGTTGGACGCGTTCTTCGACAAATTCGTGCGGGGGACCGAGGAGCCGGACTACGACGAGCACCTGGCACCCTTTGGCCTGCGCCTCGAGGCTGTCGACCACGATCCGGACAAGGCCTATCTTGGCATCAGCACCCGCGAGATTGGTGACGCGCTCATGGCCGTCGACAAGATCCGCCGCGGTTCCCCCGCGGAGGCAGCCGGCGTCTACCCGGCGGACCAGATCGTCGCGCTGGACGGCCTCAAGCTCGATCGGAAGACACAGGACGGGCTGCTGCGGCGCTACCGACCCGGAAGTGAATCCGAGCTGCATGTGTTCCGCCGGGGGAAGCTTGTGAGCGTCAAGGTGCGGTTTGGATCGCCGCCCGTGGACAAGTACGCCATCGTGGCCGCGGAGAGCCCTTCGGCCGAGGCCGAGTCCGCTCGTCGAAGGTGGCTGGGGATCTGACAGTGCCGCCCGCGTGGGTTGAGCCGCCCTCGACGGCCAAATGGCCCGAT
>CALBXO010000228.1 GCA_937890335.1 uncultured Pseudomonadota bacterium
GACCGCTGGCGCCGCCAAGGGGACGCTGCTCCTTTGGGCCGGGGACTTCGTGACCAGCGGTGTGCCGCCCCACGAGCCTGACTGGTTGCCGGCCGGACTGGCCCTGACCTTCGTGCGGGGGTTCTGGCACGTGGACGCGGGGCGAAGTGAGGGCATTGTCATGCTCGACGGTCGCAGCATCAGCGGCCAACGCCTCCTGCTGCGCGAACAGGAACTGGATTTTGACGGTGTCACCATGAGGATCGCCTGACATGGGACTCTTTGACGCGGTCAAGCGCGCCCTGGGACTGGGGGCCCCGGCGGACAAAGCCTCGGGCAACGCCTCACCGCCGACTCCCGCGGCGACGCAGGGCGCGCCTGGCACCGCCCTGCCCCAAGTTCCCGGCTGGGACGGTCCGGCCAGCGCCGATCCCGAGCGCGCCGCCGCGGTCACGGAGCTGATGGGCTGTGTCACCCACTCGGCATTTGGACTGCAGGCCTACGAAGCCGCGTCGTTCGTCAACGCGCTGGACGAGCTGATCGCCGCCGACGCCATCGAAGACTCCATCGCGATTCTGCGCCGCGCCGCCCTGGTCCTTCCCGACCACAAAGACCTCCGGCTGCGCCTGGCGCGTCTGTACATGCGCCGCTACGACAACGAGTCGGCCCGCCGGCTCTGGGAGGGATTCACCGCTGACGACGGGCTCGCCGCGGAGGCAAACTTCCGGCTCGCCGAGATCGCCGAGCGCGAGGGGCGACACGCCGACGCGGCGTCACACTACCAGCGCGCCCTGGCCTACGACTTTGGCTACCCCAACGCACAGCAGCGCGCCCAATCCCTGCGGTCCCATTTGCCCGCACCAAGAAAGGCTGCCGCTGCGACGGTTGGGGGCGTGGAGGGCACCGCCAGCGTGGGCCTGGAGGCCCCCGAGGGCTACGACCTCAAACACCCCCTCGGACGCGGTGGGTACGGCACGGTCTACCTGGCTGCCGACGTGGTGCTGCGGCGGGACGTCGCCATCAAGTTTCTGCACCCCCACCTGACCCGAGACGAGCGGCGCGTAGCCGCGTTCTTTGACGAGGCGCGGCTGGTCGCCAGGCTGCAGAATCCCGGCATTGTCCGCATCTACGATCTCGCCGTGGAGCAGCGGGTCATCGTCATGGAGTACATGACGCGCGGCACGCTCCGAGACCGCCTGTCCGCCGGCCGCGCGCTCACGCCCGTTGCTGCTTTTGGCGTGGCGACGCGCCTGCTAGCGACGCTGTCGCAATTGCATGATGCGGGCATCGTTCACCGGGATCTGAAGCCGTCCAACATCCTGTTCCGCAGCGACGGCTCCGTGGTAGTCGGGGATTTTGGAGTGGCGACTCTCGAGTCTGGGTCCGCGGGTCGCGCCGCTGGCACGGTGCTGTACATGGCGCCTGAGCAGAAGCGAGGCGATGCGGTGGTGGACCGGCGCGCGGATTTGTACGCGGTAGGACTGCTTCTGGCGGAGATGCTCGCCGGTGGGCTGCCCGTGGGGAGCGGGAGCCGCGTGCTCGAGCCCGACGCGTTTCTCGCCATGCTCCCGGCCGCCGCGCGCGATGTGGCGGAGCCGGTGTTGAGGGGTCTGTTGGCGGTGGAACCTGGGGCAAGAACGGCAAGTGCCGACGAGGCCCTCCCGCGGGTGCGGGCGGCTCGTCGGCAACTTCAGTCGGCCGAGATTGTGCCGGACTTGATGGCCGAGCTCGCGAGGTTCAGCGAGGCCACGGGTGTGGCGCTGCCGGACCTCGAGTCCCGGTGACCATCCCTACTTGCGGGAGATCTTGAAGCTGTCCCCATCCGGGCACTTGAAGTGCAGCGCCTCACACTTGTCGATGAACTTCACCTCGCAAGCGGTGGTGTGGTCGCTCCAGACCCAGTCGATGCTGGCCGCGCCGCCGCTCTCGATGGTGTCCACGACGGACGCGCTCGCGTTGAACTTGCTCGGGTCCGGGTCGCGCGCCCCGACCTGAAGCGTACCGGCGGCGATCTCGCCGCCGCCCTTGTTGTCGCTGAAGCTCAGCGTGAGGACGCGCTTCTTGTTCTCGGGGACATCGTCTCCGAGCTGCTCCATGGCCCAGTCACCGGCGAGCTTGCACTCGGCAGCCTTCACGACGGGCTTGGGAGTGGGCTTCTTCTCCTTCGTGCAGGCACTGAGGCAAAGGCCGAGGGCCGCGATGGCGGCGATGGAAAGTTTCCAGTTCATCTGAATCTCCGTTCTAAAGATTTTGGTTTCAATGAGGTGGCGTATTTGTGTACGAGGCTCGTCGCGGACTGTCAACGATATCGCGCCATGAAACGGGCTAGTTTTGGGCGGTCCGAGCGGACAGCGTCGACGTCCACTTCGGCAAACATGGCCCGGATTGCGGCCCCTGCACGCGCTGGGTCGTCCGTCTCACACTCCAACTCGAAGTCCTCAGTGCCGAGGTAGGTTGAGTGGTCCAGTTCCCCCACGAAACCACCCTCGAGGTCGATGACAGCGCGCTTTGTGGCCAGCGCCCCCAAAGCCACCAAGGTCGATGGATTGCACAGCTCGCGCAACCTCACAGCCGGCGGGAGGTCCGACGTCGCCAGGGTCTGAGGTCTGTCCTGGAATGCTTGCGCGTCGGCGGCGCTCAGGTCCGTGTTCGTCTCCTCACAGACCTGCTCCTCGGCCTCGAACTCGAACCTTGCCTTGAGTGTGAGCTCCCACTTCCCGCGCTTGGTTCGCAGGCGCAGGCAGAGGTGTTGGGCCGCCAGCAGGCCCTCCGGGGTGTCAAAGTAGAGGTTTGTCTGGGTCGCCTCGCTGCGCAGGCGCCCCGCCGCATGGGCCCAGGCATGGATTGCGTCGTAGCCGGCGCGGTCGAGCATGAACTTAAGCTCCCGTTCGATGACCATGGTGTCCCTATTGATGGAATTCCACGTGCAGCGGTCGCTTGAGTTTCCGCTCGATCACGTCCCGTTTGTACTCCATGGCCGTCGCCTCGAGCCCAGTGTTGATGGCGACCCTGACGTCCACGTACACGCCGTCGTCATCGATGCGCGTCTTGATGCCCTTGACGTTGCTGGTCCTCGCCCGGTCCAGCCCGTCAGCCATGCGCAGAATGCCAGCCAGCCACGTGATCCGCGACCGGAGCTCCCGCGGCTGCGCCTTGAAGTCCTGGGACCGCAGGTCCTTGCGCGGGTAGCGGACCAGCTGCGCGACCTGCGCCATGACTTCCCGCTCTTCGTCGCTGAATCCGTGGAGTCCCTCGGCGCGGCGCAGCAGGTAGGCGGTGTGGAGGTGGCGGTCGGCGGGATCGATGATCGCGCCGATGTCGTGAAGCAGCGCAATGTGCTCCAGATCTTCACGGTCGCGCTGTACGAGTCCATGCACCGGCGCCAGATCGTCGAAGAGTCGCACGGCGAGCTTGGCGACATCCTGGGGGTGCGCACCGGCGCGGTTGAATTTGTTGTACATCCGCCGGACGGAGCGGCGGCGCACCTGGGGGGCCATGTCCGCCGCCGTGAGATCACCGCAGTAGCGCTCGATGAAGTCCACGACGAGCCCATCGCGCAGCGAATAATCGCAGGCCAGAAAGCACTCCTGATCCACCGCCCGCAGGATGTACTTCATCAGCTGGGCGCCGGCCACGATGGTGTCGCGCCGCTTCGGATGGATGCCGTAGTACATCGATCGCTCGTCGCGCCGTAGCCCGGCGAGTGCCCGACCCATCTCCTTGATCTCCTGGAGCTGCGTCCACTGACCGTGGCTGGAATCCGGGTCTGCGCCGGTTCGCCGGGCCGCCACCGTCGCCAGGGCCTTCAGGGTGCCGCTGGTCCCCACCACGAAGTCCACGGGCGGGGCCTGGGCCAGCAGCGCGGTCAGGGGCGCCAACTCTTCCGTGACGTGGATCTTGAGCTCCTTGAGCGCCGTGCGCGACGGGGGGTCGTCCTGAAGGAAGCGGTCGCAGAGGCGGCGCACGCCCAGGTCCAGGGACAGGGAGCCATAGGATTGCGTCGCGTCACCGACGACAAACTCGACGCTGCCGCCGCCGATGTCCACGAGCAGCGCCTTGCGGTGGATCCAATCGATGTTGTCGCGGGCGCCCAGGTAGATAAGGCGCGCTTCCTCGTCGCCGGTAATCACCTCGATGTCGAAGCCCGCTTCGTCCCGGGCGCGCTCGACAAACCGCTCCCCGTTGACCGCCGATCGCACGGCGCTCGTGGCGACGGCATGGGCCACATCCACCTTGTGGGATTCACACAGGCGTCGCAGCCGCCGCAGGCATGCGATGCCCTTGTTCATCTCCTTGTCGGACAAGTAACCGGTGGCCAGTGTCTGTTTGGCCAGCCCGACCATGTCCTTGGCCTTGTCGATGACCCGGTAGTTACCGTCCGGGAAGACCTCGACGATGATCAAGTGGATGGAGTTGGAACCGATGTCGACGGCGGCGAGTTTCATGGCCTCCTGGTCCGCGTCTCGTGCGCCGGGCGCGGACGCCTCGGCGGGGTCGCGGGGGAAGAAATCCCGACGACAGTACGGCCCAGGCGCTCACGCGCGGACCTGACGGACAACGTCGCCAGCTTGGGCGAAGCTCGCCCGCGGTGCAACCCGTCAGCGTTGACCCAGGTTCGCGGCGGCGTCCGCGCGTACCGGCCACGGAACCTCGATGGCCTCAAGGACATCCACCCCGCGCCTGCCGTAGTGCAGCGCCGATACCTCCACGCGCACGGCCGCGAACTTCCACTCCCATTTGTAGGGGTGGAACTTCTTGAACGGCCCGGCGGGCACCTGCGAGACACGGGTAGGCGCGCCGTAGATCGCGGTGACGGCGTCCACCGAGAGCTGCAGGTCCGCGGCGGCGGCGGCTTGATCGCGGTAGCGACGCCGGAAGCTCGTGT
>CALBXO010000229.1 GCA_937890335.1 uncultured Pseudomonadota bacterium
AGGTGCGGTGCGACGCTGGCTTTGTCTGCGACGGCGGCGAGTGCGTGGACGCGTGTGAGACGGTCAACTGCAACGTCGGCTTTGACTGCGTCCGCGGGGTCTGCGTCGCCGACGCGTGCTTCAACGTCGTGTGTCAGGACGCGCGTGTCTGCGTGGACGGCAACTGCATCTTCGAGGGGTGCATCGGCACCACCTGCCCAGAGGGCGAGCAGTGCGGCGAATCCGGGTGCGAACCGCTCGGCGCGTGCGGCGACGCGATCTGCCTGGACGACGAGGTCTGCGAGGGCGGCGTCTGCGTGGACCCCAACCGCCCCGTGGTCGACCCACCGCCGGCTCCTCCCAAGACCGGCGGCGGTGACTGCGGCTGCAAGGTCGAGAGTCGCGCAGCCCCGTGGTGGCGCAAGCTGCTGCGGCGCTGACCTCGACAGCTACGCCGTCCCGTTGTAGGTTTCGGGGCATGAAACGAGCTGTCATTTTCCTTGTACTCGCCGCCCTGCTCGCCGGCTGCGCAAGCAGTTCGCGCAGCGTCCGGGCGATCCGGCAGTACGAGCGCGAGCCCGCCGACATCAACGCTGTTCTGGACAGGATCGAAGACCTTGAGCTCTGTCTCACGCTGGTCAATCGACTCCTGCTGGAGACACCGTATTCGCCGGGCGATCCCTGGGTCCAACAGGTCAGCCTCAACGAGGCCAGCGCCAACACCATCGAGCAGGAGCTGCGCGCGAGCAGCAGCGTCTATTCCAACCCGGATCTCCGCGTCCCCGTCGCCAAGGTCTATGCGGTACACGTGGACCGCGCGCTGGACGCCCACGCGGCGGTGGCGCGCACATCGCCCCCCCAAATACCCCAACGTCCTCGCCGCGATCGGAGACGCCGGCGGGGCGGGCCAGGCGGTGCTCACCAGCTGGGCCGCCATGGACGACAAGGTCAGGCAGCTGGGCGCGCTCGCGATTCAAGTCGAGAAGTTGGAGAAAGCCCGAAGTGACCTGGGCCCCAACGCCAGCAAGGCCGCGCTCCAGGAGGCCACGGCCCGGATCGATGCCATCGAAGGGCAACTGGACGCCCTCGCACAGGAGGTCAAGGCAGACCGGCAGACCTTCCTGGACAGCCTCAAGGGGTTGCAGCCAGGGGCCGTGTCCAACCCAACCGCGGAGGCGAGCCAGATGGTGTCGGACCTCACCGCCGTGGTCTCCGTCGCCGCAAGGCTGGAGCTGGAAGCGGTGTCGCTGGTCCCGATCATCGGCGTGCAGCTGCTCAAAGCGATTCAGAACCCGTCGGCCATCGCGGCGCCCAAGGCGGACGCCGACGGCGTCGCCACGGTCAACAACGTCCTGAGCAAGGCGCTGGCCGCGCCCGAGACCCTCGCCAACATCGGCACCAAGCTGTCGCAGCAGGTCGAGCTGCTGACCGGCCTGACCAGTCTGTTCGCGCAGGTGACAAGGCTGTCGGTGTCCGACACGCCCGGCTACGCATTTGGCGAGTCGGCGTCGTCGCAAGTCATCGGCCTGGCGACGGACTCCGTCTACGTGAACTTCAAAGCGGGCGCGGAGATGTTCCTCTTCCACCACCAGGCCAACGACGAGAAGGTCGCGAGCGAGGAGAGCAACCAGAGTTTTGATGCGACGGGGCGCAGTTCGCACCTCGTCTACGCCGTGGACCCCATCATTCTGGCGGCGTTCAGCCTCGATGCGGGCCTGGACCTCCTGGACATCCCAGGCTTCCTCAAACTCGACCTGGGCTACAAAACCGACCGTGTCTACAAGTCCGGCGGCGAGATCGAGGAGTCCGGCGACGCGCTCGGTGCCCTCGGCGTGGACGGCGCGGTCTCCGATGTGCTCAGCTTTGGCCTTGCGGTCGCCGGTGTCGGGTCGAGGGTCAAGATTGCCACGTTCACGTCGGGCGAGGTGGGCCTGTTTGACGAGGGTGACGGCGAGGTCACGTTCACCACGCCGTTTCAGTTCAAGTACACGGACGTGGAGCTCTACTACGACCTGTTCTGGCTCGTGGACTGGGACTTCCTCAAAGCCTATTTCGACAACTTCTACGTCAGCTTCCGCTACCTCAACTACGAGATCCCGCGCATCGTGTACGAGTTCGAGGACCAGAACGGCGACCCTGAGATCGACGAGTACACCTTCGTGCGCCAGAGCGACCCGCAGAACGTGCCCACGGAGTTCTACATGGGCGGCGTGAAATTCAGCCGGGGGCTCGTTGGCAGCGGCTCGCGGCTGCTCGCCGATGTGGGGCTGTACTTCGGCGCTGGGCCGAGCAGGTTCTACTTTGACGATCCGTCGGACTCGCGCAGCAAGGTGGCCGCGGGGTTTGTGTCGGACGCCCTGTTGGGCTGGGCACTGTCGCTGACATCGCCGCAGAGCAGCTGGCATTTTGATCTTCAGCTGGTCTACGAGGCGCAGCTGATTCTCGCGGCCTTCTTTGAGTCCAATGGTGGCCAGGCAGATCCGAACGACACGGACTCCGACCTGGGACAGCGGGCTACGAACTTTGGTGGCCTGGATGTCTTCCACGGCCCCAAACTCCGGATGAGTCTCAGCTTCTGACCATGTCGCACGGAAAAAGCTTCCTCATTCAGCTGCACTCCGTGCAACAGGGTAGCGACCTGGAGGCCGGGGTCGTCTTTCCGACGATGTCGGACCAGGTGGTGATCGGACGTGGCAACGACTGTGACGTCATCCTGGCCGACCCCAGCGTCAGCACCCGCCACGCCTGGCTGGAGGCCACGCCGGAGGGGTTTGTGCTTCGCAACCTGACCCGAAACGGCACGACGTTCGTCAACCAGAGTCCAGTCGGCCGCGGAGACGAGGTCCAGGTCACCGACCGCACCATCTGGTTGCAGGTCGGCTGCGCGCTGCTCAAGGTCGTGACCGTGGCCGACACGATCCCGGTCTCCAAGGCCCTCCCCCTCCCCGCGCCCGTCGCGGTAGACCCGCAGCACACGCCCCTTCTGCGCATCAAGGCGGGGCCGCGCTCGGTCCGGATCAAACTCAACGGCAAGCCGGTCTCCCTGTTTCCGTCGGCGGCGCGCGCGCTGGCGCGGTTGGCCGCGACGCCGGGCGAGGTCGTGGACCAGGATGAGCTCCTGACGGCGATGGACGAGGACTTTGCGGAGCGCGCGGGTGGTTTGAACCTGAACCAGACGATGACCTATGTGCGTCGTCTGTTCATCGAGGGCCTGGAGTCCGGGGAGGTAGACGCGACCCAGTTGCGGGGGCTCGTGCAGTCCTGCCCCGCCTGGTCGGGGCCCCCCCTGGCGGAGGATCTGACCGACAAGGCCCTGTGCCGCGAGCTCGTTGCGAACGTCCGCGGTGTCGGCTATGTCTTGATGCTGCCTCCCCAAGCAGTCCACACTGAACGCAAATGAAGGACACAAGACCGCCGCTGGTGACCGTCGGCAGCGTCCTGGACGGACGCTTTGAGCTGCTGCGGCTCA
>CALBXO010000230.1 GCA_937890335.1 uncultured Pseudomonadota bacterium
ACCGCGAGGGAATGTTGCTCGCGGGACTTCACCACCGCGCCCAGCTCCCGCCACGTCAGACCCACCAGATGATGAACGCGCCAGGCCACGCTTGGGGGCACGTGAGGACCGAGAAGACGATCCACGCGCTCCAGCGCCTGGGTCGCGCCGGCGCGGTCCCCGCGCTCGAGCAGCGTCCGCACGACGAGCGCCGCTGCTTCAATCGTGCGTGCCGTGACGGGGGGCGCCCCAACCTCAAAGCCTGGCAGGCCCGGATCCAGCGCATCCGTCACGCCACAGGAAGCCCCCAATCGCCACAGACCCACGTGGGCCCAATACGCCTCCGGACCCGAGATCTGTCCCCACGCTGCGACGGCATCCCGGTATCGACACGCCGCCGCGCCGCGGTCACCACGCTCCTCTGCCACGCGCCCAAGACGGACCAGGGCCAACGCATGGGCACCGTCGAGCCCTGCACCATCTGACAATTCCAGCGCTTCCAGGGCATACATTTGCGCTCGCCCAGGGCGGCCCGCCTCCGCCAGCAGGTCCGACACGGCCAGCAGGTCGCGGGTCAGGCCGACGCGGTCGTCGGCCGCAACGGCCCCCCGGAGCGCCTGTCCGCGGGATCCCATGGCGAGCCCGATTTCGCCTCGCGCGTAGTGGATGGACGCCTGCAGCCGATGCAGACTCGGCTCCTGGTCCTCAGTGACATGGGGGCGCGCGCGGTCGAGCGCCTTCTGCGCCAGCTCGGGCCGGCCAAGCGCCAGGGCCAACGTCCCAAGGCGCAGGTCCAAACCCACAGCCTCCAGCTCGATGGCGCGCCGCAGCTGGTTGCCCTCCAGAAACGCGGCCTCAGATCCCTCTCGATCGCCGCGGGCCGCCCGCGCCATACCGCGCGCAAGGTGCAATTCGGTCACGAGACGCGCATCGCCGGTACCGGCGAGGATCGCGATTCCCTGAGACGCGGTCGCCTCCGCGGCGTCAATCTCGCCGAGCTCCAACAAGATCTGCGTCTGGAGTGGTGCCAGGCTCGCAGCGCGCCAGGTGTGGCCGTGGCTCGTGTGCAGCGCCACGGATGCGTCCACCGCGGCGCGGGCGTCCCGCAGCTTGCCCCGTTCGAAGAGGGCGCGCGCGCGGCCGGCCAACACGTCCGCGGTCGCCTCTTGCGTCCTCAACCGTTCTGCATTTTGCGCTGCACCAGGGCAATCCACACCCTCGGTCAGGCACGCCTGACTGCAAGTGCCAGGCGGCGCGCCAGCGCACACCGCCAGGTGCGACGGACCCGTTGGATCGCGGCCGGCCGATCCCTGCGCGCAGCCCGACGACGCCGCTACTGCGGCACCGAGGACGACAAGGATGCTTCCGCGATAAACCGCTCCCACTATCTCACATGAATGTACGTGACCGCCCGAACGACCTCGAACCCGTGCCGGATCGCGATGGCGTGGATGCTGCCCAGGTTGGCCGACCGCTCGTCCGTTCCGTCTTTGCGTTGCGCGCCCGCGCCCTGCGCCGTGACGCCGCCGACCCCGCGAATCACCACCCCCTTCCCGGACGCTTTGGAGACCCGGCCCTTACGGACCGCCGCAATCTCCTTCACACATTCGTCCAGAGACACCAGCGGCTTCTTGCTGACCAGGAGCAGCAGAGACTCCACGCCGGTGTCCCTGTCCAGCTTCCACCAGCGGTCGTCGTCCGGAAGGGAGACCCGGTTGCCGGCGCGCAGGTGACTGCCGCTGTCCACGTGGATGGATGGATGTGGGAAGAGCTGCTGCGGACGCCCGCGTCCATCCAGCAGAATCACAGCAGCGTAGACATCCCTGTCCGGCTCGAGCGAAACCCGCAGATTGTCCCCGGACCGCAGCCGCGTGCCCTCCTGGACTCGCACCTCTGCGATGTGGCCCCCGGACATCTGCGTCTGCGCCGTCACCAGAAACTCGACGGACGGTGGCGCCAGGCGCTCGGCCTCTTCCCGCTCGTGTAGGTCCTTCTCCGTGGCAGACGGCTCTGCGCGCGGCTCCTCCATCGGCAGCGCCGGAACTGTCAGCCGATGCTCGCCGGGATCCAGCGGCGGAGGGCTCTGCGGCCACGCGCTGTACGCCAACACGCCAGTGGCCAGCAACGCCGCGACAGCCGCCGTCCAGGCGATGGCCCGGGTAAACGCCGCGGCGGACTGGCCCAGGCTGGCCTGAGACAGGACGGCCTCGCTTCGCAAGCTCGGGTGCGGGCCCAGCCGCCCCTGATCGCCGGCGAGCAGCTCGCCGACGGGGAGGTCCATGGTGTGACGGATGGCGCGCGCATGGGCGGGAGCATCCGTCACGATCGGCAGTTCAAAGGCCGGCGCCTCGCGCATCTCCCCGAGCGCTTCGGGGAAATAGACATAGTGCGGGTCCCCGTACAGGCAGTACGACCCCCACAGAACCGTCGCCTCGCCGTAGCTGATGCTGAGCGCCGTCCGCGCGCGGCGCAGCGCCCCGCCCACCGACAACCCCGCGGACAGCCCGCCGTAGAAGTGGCGGGCGAACTCGCTGGCGATCTCGTCCGGCAGATCCCAATGTGTCCCGATGAAGTGCCGAACGCCCGCGTGCATCATGGCGCGCGCCAGTGAGCCCGTGGCACCCGTGCCCGACAGGACCCGACGACCGCTGCCCGAACCGCATGCGTTGGCAAACACCAGCGACGGAAACGGCCGCCCGCCCGCCAGTCGGTCGATGTCCTCTGCGGTAAAGCGACCGTCGCTCAGAAGCCAGCCCTCGCCGCGACCACCGATCTCTGCGTGACCGGCAAAGTGCAGGACGTCGAACTCGCGCACATTCTCGCGCAGGTAGGCCCGCGGCACCTCGGACGATTTGAGCGCCACACGCAGGAAGGTGCGCGCGTCCAGATCGTCCCTCAGGTCCAGTCCTTCTTCGTACGCGGCGTCCAGATCTCCGCACGGATCGGCGACGATCAGGATGTCGTAGGGCGCCCGCATCGTGCGCGGCGGCACCGGATCGGCCACATCATGGGCGGCAATGAGCCGGCCCACATTCGCCTTGAGCGCCAGGAAGCTGGTCCCCGTGTGGAGCAGCTCCCAGGGCACGTCCACGAGCGACTCGTCCGTACGCAACAGGAGATCGACGCCGTCTGCGTCGCGCAGCCATGCCTTGATCCGGCTCGGCAGCAGCTCGTCGAAGAGCAGGTGACCGAGCTTGCGCAGCTCGTCGGCCGCCGCCAGATCCAGCTGGCCTCTCATGTTGGCGCGGCCCAGGAGGACCCGCATCTCACCTGTCAGGCGATCCACCTCGCGGAAGTCCACCTTCTGGGTCTCGTACGGCAGCAGCGTCGCCGCCATCTGCCCCCCGATGGGCGTGAGGCTGACTCGGATCGAGCCGCCGAGGTTGACCATCTCGATCAACCACGCAGTTTCGGTGCGCACCGCCGTCACCCGTCGGCCTCCTCGGTGGCGCGCGCTTCCACTTCCACGGTCACAAATCCGACCGTCACACCCTCTTCCTGAATCTCCAGCCGATACTCGCCCGGTCGCAACCCCTTGAAGGTCGCCGTGCCGTGCCGGGCGGGCTCCGCGGCGAGCTCGCGCGTGCCCCTGTGCAAGATGACTCTCTGGCGCCCTTCCGCGCCGCCCACCAGCCCAACCACCAGGTGAAAACTCCCACCGGGGACGCGAACCAGGTGGACCTCGACATCGTAGCCGCCGAGCTCTCGGAAAAAGGTGACGCCGGGCAGGTCCACGCCGCCGTCGCCGCGGACCGCGAGCCGAGGGCCGATGCGCACCTCCGTGTCCGTCTGAAGCACGACGACGGTGTTGCCCTGCACCGCAACCCGGATGCGCGCGTGTCTGGCAGGCTCCGGTGCGATGGCGCCAGCCGCAGCCAGCCGATTCATCAGCCGGGCGACGCGACGCGAGGAAGAGCGGCGCACGAGCGGCTCCACCGTGAGAATCGACTGTGCATCGGACACCCGCTGGGCGCAGCTGTCGCAGTGGCGGGCGTGCTCCGACACCTCCGGTGCGGTCAGCTCACCACTTGCGAGGAGCACGATGTCCTCGTCGTCCAGATGCAACAGCTCCCGCACTCGCTGCGCGCGGTGGTCGGTGCCGGGTGCGTCGTTCGGTTTGTCTGGCTTTCCCATTCCTAACCCTGGTTGCCCGTGCATCTGCGCGCGCCCGCGGCGCACATCAGTGCCTCACCAGTCCTTAGACGTTTCCCCGCGCGAGTTCTGACAGTCGTCAGTATACATAGCCGTCAGCTTCTTGCGCACGCGGTTCTTGCGCGCGTAGACGGCCCCAGTCGTGGTTCCGAGCCGCTCAGCGATCTCGCCAAAGTCGAGACCGTCAACTACGAACAGTTCCAAGAACTGCCGGTCTTCGTCCGGCAATCCCTCAGCCAGCACAAAAACCCGCGCCAGACGATCCGCGTTCGACACCTGTGTCTCCGGATCCGGCCCCTCAAACGCCAGGTTGTCCCTGAGCGCCCCGTGGCCGTCGTCCAGACTGACCATTTTGCGCTTGCGGCGTCGAAGCCGGTCGATGGTCAGATGATGCGCCACGACCTTGAGCCACGAGCGCAGCTTGCAGCGCCCACTCCACGAGCGCAGCCGGTGGCAATCCCCCGCGACCAGCGCCAGGACGACGTCCGCCTGCACGTCTTCCACCACATGATCGGGGGCGTGGCCCGCGTGGCTCATCAACACGCTGCGCACGGTGAAGTGGATCACCGCTTCATGGGCCCGCAACAGGTCACCCCAGGCGGCGCGGTCACCCGCGACGCACCGGCTCACCAACGCGAAATCCTCCGCGTACTCAGGGTCCGGTGGGGTCTGACCCCACGGCTGCAGTTCCTCACCCGCCATCCCCACCAACGTATGGCCCACCCCGCCCTGCCGCAAGTCGCGCACCTTCCGGGACGCTCGTTCTTGCATGAGTGGAAAAGAGCAACCCTGATCTGTATAGTGCGCCAGTCCATTGACGGAATGTTGGTGGGTGGGTTGGCAGCAGGCGCGATGAACACGGGGTTAATTGCCATGATTCAGCAGAGTGAGGCCCAGCGCAGTAAAGGGTCCTCGAGCCGAGTGCTACGGAACGCGCTCGCGCTAATGTGCATGGTAGGGATCGCATCGGCGATCCAAGGGTGCGGCGACGACGACAGTTTCGCCGTGACCGAGAAAGTCGAGCTTCTCGTGGACCCGCCCACGATTGTCTTTCGCGCTGTCGCACCTGGGGACACCACCCGCGCGACCCTGACGGTCTTCAACCAGAGCAAGGCCACGGCCCGGCTCAACTTCGCGCTGCGCGAGCACCGCAACAACGACTCCAACCGCGAGTTCGATTGGGGCGAGGGCTACCACGACATTCTGGGTAGCACCGTGGAGCTGCAGGGCGGCGACAACCTTCAGATCGTCGTCGAGTACAGCCCCCGCGATACCAACCGCGACAGCGGCGAGATCCAGATCTCCTACAACGGCGGCGAGATCGTCGTCCCCATGGAGACCAACGAGATCTCGGCGGACATCGACGGCCCCGGGCGCGTCCTCTTTGGACGGGTAGCCCCCGGCACGTCGCAGACCAAGTCGTTCACGATCCAGAACGTTGGACACTCGCCGCTGGCGCTCGACAAGTTCTACTTCAGCGACAACACCGAGGAGTTCAGCTTCTGCTTTCCGAAGCCGGCCCCCGCCGAGGGCGAGGACGGTGCCTGCATCGAGGAGGGTGATGCCGACGCGCGCCCCGATGAGCTCAAGCGCCTTGAGACCCTGGAGGTCCGCGTTCGCTACAGCCCCATCGACGAGGGCGAGGACTCCACCCGCTTCCTGATCGACTCCAACGATCCCGACGAGAAGCCGTTTGAGATCGACATCGTCGGCAACGGCGCCGAGCCCTGCATCATCGTCACCGACGAGGGTGGCGTGGACTTCGGAGCCGCCTACATCGGCGGCGTAGCGGCCCGCACAATGACCATCTCCAACTGCTCGCCCAACAAACAGCTGGAAGTCAGTGGCATCGCCATGGTGGCTGGCAGCGACGAGGAGTTCTACGTGGACGCCCTCCCTGGCGGCCTCAATGACGAGACGCTCACGGTGGACATCGGCGGCACGGCGAGCTTCGTGCTCAACTACGCCCCGACAGCTGAAGCCGCCAACACCGGCGAGATCGAGATCCTGTCCAATGACGTCGCGAAGAGTCCGCTGATCATCCCGATCAACGGCCGCGGCAGCAACAACGTCTGCCCCACGGCGGTCGCCAAAGCCCGCGTCGGCCAGAACCCGCCCGCGGACCAGCTCGAGGTGCTGCCGCTGGACACCGTGACCTTTGACGCGTCGGACAGCACGGACCCGGACAACCCGGGCCCGGAGGGCATCCGCGGCTACGAATGGACCATTGTGGAGCGCCCCACGGACTCCACCACGCAGTTCTCCCCGAACAACTCCTCGGCAACGCCGAGCCTGTTCATCGATCTGGCCGGTCGCTACGTCATCGAGCTGACTGTGTACGACCAGAGCAACCTGGCCAGCTGCGAGCCTGCCCGGATCACGCTCATCGCCACCCCGGACGAAGACATCCACATGCAGCTCGTGTGGGACACCGACACGACCGATGTCGATCTCCACTTCCTGCACCCGTCTGGCCGCTGGGACGCCTCCCCGCACGATTGCTATTGGCTCAACCGCGAGCCGAACTGGGCAAACCTTGGCGCGCGCAACGACGATCCCAGCCTCGACATCGACGACGTGGATGGTTTTGGACCCGAGAACATCAACCTCGACAACCCGGAGAACGTCACCTACCGCGTGGGCGTCTTCTACTTCAGCGATCACGGCAACGGGGCGTCCAACGTCACCATGCGCATCTGGCTCGGCGGAACGCTGGTCTTTGAGTACCGCGGCAAGTACATGACGGATCGCCAGTTCTGGGATGTCGCAACCATCGACTGGGGTCCGCAGCCGGACGTGAACCAGATCGACAATATGTTCAACGGCTTCCCCTGACCATGACGCTGCGACGCCCGCCTCGCCGGCGTCGCTCCACGGTCCCACCGGCCCACGCGCCGCGCTGACCCCGCCCTCCTCGTTTTTTTCGGAACCTTTGTCGCCGCAGCGTGTCCCAAAGACACACAGCCGCCGGGAGAGGTTTCATGTCCGCCAAGCCAGACCAGATTGTCGTCGCCCCAGAGACCGAGGACCGGTACGCGGAAGACCGGCGACTCGTCGAAGCGTGCCGGCGCGGCGAAACCCGAGCCTGGCGCACCCTCCTGGAGCGATACGAAGTCACCATCCACTACGCCGTGTTGAACACCCTACGCGCCCGGGGCCACGAGCCCAGCAGCGATGAGGTCGCTGACCTCGAGGCGGACATCGTACTGGCGCTGGCCAAGAACGACTTCCGCAAGCTCGGGCGCTACGCGGGACGCTGCAAGCTGTCGCACTGGCTCAAAGTCGTCTCCAACAACTTCACCATCGACCGTCTCCGTCAGAAGCGGCCCACTGTCAGCCTGGACGACCAGGACGCCCCCGTCGCCAAAGCGCTGCGCGCCACACTGGACACAGGCGAGCCCCTGCCAAACCAGCGCTACGAGCGCGAGCAGCTCCTCGCGGCCATGCGCGATCTCTACGTCGAGCTTCCCGACTGCGACCGACATTTCATTCAGCTCCACGTCTACGAGGAGTTGGGGTTTGAAGAGATCGCCGACAGGATGGAGACGACCGTTGGGGCCATCTATGCCCGCAAGAATCGGGTTCGAAAGAAGCTCACGTCCCTGGCGCAGGAGCGCGGACTACTGCGCTGACCTCACAGGGGCGCTCGCGCGGGTTGATCCGATGATCGGCGAGACAAATGGTTCGAGACCAAGCGGAGCGCAGCGGAGACGGAGCGAAGCGGAGTTGCGG
>CALBXO010000231.1 GCA_937890335.1 uncultured Pseudomonadota bacterium
CTGGATTCCGCGCAGGTCGCGAATCTGCTGGTAGAGGCCGATCCCGTCGCGCTTCTCGACCTCGAGCATGCCGGTCAGGTCGGCGTCGCTGCCCTTGGAGGCCACGACGATGTCGCGGAAGACGTCCTCGGGATCGTAGAACCCATCGGGTCGCTTCTTGTAGGGGAAGATCGCGTCGCCATCGAGGCCGAGCTCGTTGGCGATGGCTTTGCCCTTGTCGATGACCATGTCCATGTCCGGGATGGTGCCCGGGATGGGGTTGGCCGTTCCGTCCGTGACGTAGAACCGCCGCTCGGACTGAATGTACGTACCTCCGACCCACTCGCCCCACGTGGCGGCGGGCAGGATGACATCGGCGTAGAGGTTGTTGGGGGCGTGCCGGTAGACCTCCTGGACGACGTTGAACGTCTTGGCCAGAGCCGGGCGCACCAATGTGTTGAGGTCCGGCAGGTCGATGTGGGTCGCGTAGATCAGGAAGAACGCTTTGACGTCGCCCTTGAGCGCGCGCTCCATCATGCCAATGGCCATGCCCTCGTTGGGCCTCTTGGCCACGTCGGCCAGGCGTTTGCGGGGGACGCGCCAGCAGTCGGCGATCCAGTCGCGCCACTTGTCGTTCTTGATGCCCTGGTTGAACGGCAGGCGACCGGTGAGACCGCCCGTGAGGCGCTCGCCCATGGCATTGGGTTGGCCGGTCATGGAGAACGGGCCGCAGCCCGGACGGCCGATATTGCCCGTGAGCGCCATCAGGTTGATGAGGCTGACGGTGTTGTTCTGGCCGTGGATGTGCTGGTTGTAGCCGATGCCCCAGAAGCTCAGGACGCCGCCCTTGCCGGCCTTCTTGCCCTTGATGGAGGCCTCGGCCCAGACCGCGGCCACCTCGCGCAGGTACTTGGGGTCGATGAGCGTTCTGTCCTGCGCCTGTTCGGGTGAGTACCGCTCTTTGACGCCTCGGATGTACTCCTCCCAACCGGTGGAGTGGTTGCGGATCAGGTCCCAATCCACCGCGTCGGGGTGGTCTTTGAGGATCACGTGCGCGAGCGCGTTGTGAATGGAGATGTCCCCGTTGATGGTGGGGAAGTGGTAGGAGTTCTCGGTCCCGCCGATCTCCTCGTAGCCCTGCACGGTGCCGGTGCGGCGCGGGTCGACCATCAGGGTGGGGATTCCCGTGCGCGACTTGTGGTCTGCGGCTCGCCAGAAGACGATGGGGTGGGAGCCGCGGGCGTTGTGACCCCAGTGCGTGATCATGTCCGACAGCTCGATGTCGTCGTAGCTGGTCGGCGGCGTGTCGCTGCCGAGGGACTTGAAGTAGCCCGTCACCGCCGAGGTCATGCACATGCGCGCGTTGGCCTCAATGGTGTTCGAGCCCAGCACGCCCTTCATGAACACGTTCTCCAGCCATTGCCCCTCCACGGGCAGCTGTCCGGAGCCGTAGAGGCCCACCGAGTTGCCGCCGTGCTTCTTCACGATGCCGGCGATCTGTTTGACGATGATGTGCTCGGCCTCCTCCCAGGTCGCCTCGCGCCAGACATCGTCGTCAAAGTTGCCCTTGGTCTTGCTGACATGGCCCTTGAGGATGTCCGTCATGTCCTTGCGGACCAGCGGCACGGTGAGGCGGTCTACGTAGATGGCCTCCGCGGAGGTCAGACCCTTGATGCACTGCAGACCCTTGTTGGTCGGGTGCTTGGGGTCGGGCTTCATGCCGACGATTTTGCCCTTCTCGGTCTGGATCAGCGTGCCGCAGCCGACGCCGCAATAGGGGCATTGGGCCAGGATGTCGTTGGGGATGTCCTTTACGGGCGGCTCGGGGGATCCGTCCCCCGTGCCGGCGTACGCCGTCTTGTTGGACACGCCCTTGGCGACCACCGCGGCGGCTCCGGCCGCCGCTCCGGTGGCCATCATACCCTTGAGGAAGGAGCGGCGTTTCATCCAGCCAAAGCTCTCGGGGTTCTCGGGGGCTTCCGCGAGGACCTCGCGCTCCTTGGAGCCGTATTGGGGGTCGTTGCCCTTGGGGTCAGTCATTTGTGGGGGTCCTCTTGGTTACCAGGCGCTCTTGCGCAGGTGCGCGACCACGTCGTCGATTTCCTGGTCGCTCAGGTTGGCGACGGCGGTCTTGGCTTTCAGGTCGAACGGGCGCATGGCCGTCTGGCTCTTGCCGTTCTTGGCGATGTAGCGGATGAAGCCGTTGCTGGCGCCGTCCAGGAATCCTTTGCGGCCGATGCCGGTGCCGTTGGCGGTCTCCTGGAACCCGGCGCCGGAACGGCCATGGCACGCAGAGCAGATCTCGCGGTACAGCTTCTCGCCGTTCTCGGCACTGCCCTTGAGAGGGGCGTTGTTGAGCTCCGCAGGCTCCGAGGGCGTCGTGTGGCGCAGCCACGCGACGATGTTTTCGATTTCGTCGTCCTTGAAGGTGTTCTTCCAGGGGATCATCGTCGTGCCGGCGCGTCCGTTCTTGATGGTGTTGATCAGGAACTCGTCGCTGGCGGCGGCCAGGAAGCTCTCGGAGGCAAGCCGCGGGGCCAGGCCTGTCTTGCCCTCGGCTTTGGCGCCATGGCACCCGGCGCATCCGGCGTAGGATGCTTGGCCCTTGGCTGCCGTGGCTGCGTTCACGGTCACAAAACGCATGCCCGATTTGTTCGCGGTCGGGCTGGGGGGCGCCGGCTTCGTGTCCGTCGAAGGCGGAACGCCTCCGGGGTTGGTCGCGTCGTCCTTGCAGCCGACGGTGAGCGCGGCAAACAGCAGTATGGCGACGGCCAGAGCTGGTAGCGCGCGAGTGCCGGGAGACATCGTCACGGGAACCTCCTTGCGGGTGGTGCCGGATTGGCTTGGTTCGCGCAGTGGCTTCGCAAGGACCGGGCCGATCGAGGTATCGTGCTACCCACTCGGATTGTGCCGCGGTGGTCGGTGTTGAAGGGGATGATGCTCGAATGTTGGTCCGCAGAAACGCTCGGCGCGACCGGCACAAGATGCAGGCCTTTTGCGCCGGTCGCAGAAAATGCGTGATGGCGGTGGCGCTGGGGCTGGCGCTGACGCTGGTGGCCTGCAGCGCGTGGGCGCGCGCACAGGGTCCGGCCAGTCCCTCGGACGTGCTGGCGGGAGGCAAGCCCGTCGTCGTAGTCCTCGGAGCGCCCTGGTGTCAGTGGTGCAAGGTGCTGGAGGCGGAGGTTTTGCCCGCGCCTGAGGTTCGACGTGTGCTCAAGGCGCGCTACCGCCTGGAGCACGTGAACGTAGATCGGTTCCCCGTGTGGATGGACCAACCTGGTGTGGACGGTCTCCCGGCGCTGCTGTTCTTTGACCGCTCCGGCCGGCACGTGCTGACCAAAACGGGGTACCGCCCGGCGCCCGACCTGGTGGACCTTCTCACGGCCGAGGCGGACCTGATCGACTCCGGCAAGGCCGTGCCCTACGGCGCGGTCGGACTCCGTGTCTGGCGAAGTTCGCCCATCACGTACGACGCGGCGCTGACGGAGCTCGATCGGCTGGTGAACGCGATCTGGTTGCGCATGGACAGCAACACGGGAGGCTTTGGGGGGCCCGCGCACGATCCGCGGCCGGAGATTCTGGAGGAGGTCGCAGGCCTGGCGGGCAACAACGGGCGGTTCCAGACCGCCTGGCTCGACGCGACGATTCTCAACTCCCTGCGCGGGGGCTCGCCGCGCCTTCGCGGAGAGGGTGCCCGGGACATGGATTTCAGCGTCGCCGATCTACGGCGGCTGTCTCGGAAGGGCAAGCGCGCGCGGCGGTGGCGGGAGGCCATCGACCGGCTCCCGACCGCGGACGCGTACCTCGGCCTGCAAGACCCATGGGACTACGGTGTCTTCCGGTATGCCGCCGGCCCCGGCTGGTACAACCCCCACTTCGAGCGACGCGCCGAGGACAACCTCGCGTGGGCGATGACTCTGCGCCGCCTTGGCCGAGTTCAGGATGCGGAGCGCATCGAGGCCTACGTGCTGGCCACGTTCGCGGACGGGCCGCTGCTCAATTCCGCCCAGGCCAGCGATCCCTTCTATTTTCGTCTCAGCGGGCGGGAGCGCGCGGGGCTGCCAACGCCGAAGGTCGCGCGGTTGTGGACGCTGGATGTGCAGGCCCGCGCGGCGCAGCTATGGCCCGAGCGCTGCGCGCAGCTGGGCCGTGTCGATGTGCGCCGCTGGCCCAAGGCGAGATGGACGCGGAATGGTGAGGACGAGCGCGGGCCCGATGCCCTGCCAGACGCGGTGGGTGAGCTTTTGATCGCGATGCGTTCGTGTCCGGACCAACGTGGGCGCGCGCTGGTTCTGGCGGACGTCGTCATTGCGCGCTGGAAACGCGGGCTGCCGGACAATGGCCGTCTTCACCGGCTTGCCACCGGCATCTGCCGCGCGGCGCCGGCGAGGTGTCCCGAGGCATTGGCGACCGTCGAGGGCATGGCTTTGGACCTGGAGCACGCGCCGGCGCTGCGGGCTCTGTCGCGGACCGCGGCCCTCCTCAAGCCGCGTCCGCGCAAGCGGTAGCCTACTCGCCCGGCCTGCCGGGTCATCGGGTATTGGCGAGCCTCTCAGTCCAGGAATTCCAGCAGGAACGTGTCCGGGGAGGCCCAGAGAAGGGCCCGCTCGCAAGGAGCGCTCCCGGTGACCTGGCCGGTGGGCAGGTGCACGCGGTAGGTGCCGTCCTCGATGTAGACACCGCCCACCACGCGGTCGGCCGCGAGGTAACTCGGGGTGTGGACAGCGGCGAGGAAGTCCAGGTGGGTCCAGCGGATGACGTCGCCTGCGTCGAGCTCGACCTCGGGCAGGTCGCGGTGCACTTCCAGTGTTACGCCGATCGTGAAGCGCATGTCGCTGAAGCCCATATCGGGTGGCAGCAGCGGGTCGGTGGTCAGGCTTGTGACTGTGAGGGAGAGGCGCTCGTCTCCGCAGGTCATGGAGCGGACCCGGTCCGCGCGCGCCAGGAGATCTCGGGGCGCGGGGAGCGCCTGCACGTCGTTGGGCAGCACGCCGGCGCTGGGCTCGAGGCTGCGCGATTGTTTGATCACCAGGCGCGGCGTGTCGCCGGTGCCCGCCGCCCACCCTGCGGCCATCTCTCGTGACTCCAGGTCCAGCGTCAGTACAGACCGGCGCTGCTCCGGTGGCAGGTCCTCGTTCTCCTCGGCGAGCCAGGCCAGGACGACGGCGGAGCTGGTGTGGAAGAGGGCGGTCAGCTGCGGGTCGCTGAGGACTTGTTTGCCGGGCTCAAGCTCGGTGCTCGGCTGGAGCCGGGTGATGGTGACGCCGCCTGCGTCGGACACCAACGCGGACTCGGGCAGCACCGGAGGGCACGTGGTTGGCGGGTTGGCCACGCTGATGGCCCCCTCTTGCGCGTTGATGAGCATCTCGATGTGGCCGTCCGGAAAAAGCGTGGTCGTGAGGACGGCGTTGCTCAGCTCGAACTCGTCGTCGAACCGGGGGTGGACCAGCACACCCATGCCGCCGTCGAGGTGCTCGAGCCCAGCCGCCTGCCGCTCCTCAAACGCCTCCGCGCCCCAGTAGGACGCCCACACCGCGACAATGGCGTCCGCAACGGTGGCCTGCCCCGGTTCGGCCTGCCGGTATCCAGTGGCGGAGATGTACAGCCCCGCACCGTTGAACCCCTCCACATCCTCGATGGTGCTGGACGACCGAAACCGCAGGCCCTGCGCCGCATCCAGCCACGCAAATTGCGCCTCCACAGCGTCGGCGAGGGCCTCTGCGACTTGCGGCGGCATCGGGGTCTCGGCAACGGCGCCGCGGACGCCAGTACCGCGCCCCAGGTCGCCGGCGCGGTCACCGGGCGGACGGCGGGCCAGGAATGACTGCGCGGCGGCGGCGTCGGTCAACAAGGGGTAGCGCACGTCGTAGGCCTCGCGGCCTTCGAGCAGGAGGAAGCGCTCGCGCGTGGCGTCCGCTCCGTCCTCGGTGAACGACGGGGTGGACAGCAGCTGGGGCAACCACGCCAGCGCCTCCATGTGCTCCTGGTACCCGCGCACAGACAACGCCAACGGCGTGCCCGGCGGATCCAGGGACGGCTCGTTGAGGAGCTGCCGCATGCCCGCCGCCTTGCCGCCAACAATGGGCCGGAGCTGCGCCATGCGCCCGGCTGTGGCCAGGTCGATGGCGTAGGGGAGGTCGGTGGTGTCGACCGGCACGATGACGGCTGGGTTGCTGCGTTGGAGGCGTCGCCACTGGTTGTAGTGGTCGCCAATGATGAGCGCCGACCGGAACCCGTCTGTGCCCGTGGCCTCCACAATGGCGCGGCGCCGGATGCGGTTCCAAGCGTCCCACTCGGGGTCGCTGGTGATCCCGGCGACGTACAGATTTGGGATTCCTCGGCTGCGGGCCAGGAGCGAGATGTGGGAGAGCGGGGTCTGCGGCACCGACGTGATGAGGGCGGCGCACGGCGGAAGGTAATCGGGGATCTCGTCGAGCACGAGGATGTCGGTGGCCAATGAGTCCTCCAACCCCGGCTCTCCGGCGCGAATGATGCGGACGCGACCCGCCGTGCGGCCCGTATTGTAGACCTGCACCTCACCCGGTGTCGCGAGCTCGTGGTAGCGGGTGATGCGGTCGCCGTACCGCAGTCCCTCGGCCTCCATTCTGGCCGCGACCGCCTCCTGTGCGGGGGAGCGGACCAGCCAGCGGATCCGGGCGAAGTCGGGGGGGCCAAAGCGTTCCAGGGTCTCAAAGTAGACCACCAGGTCTTCGTAGCTCGCGCTGTCGCCGTACTCGAGCTCAAACCCCAGGAACTCCGGACGGCCCTCGGCCGCTTCTCGCAGGACCACGGTGCCGACGCCGACCGTGCGGTTCTCGCCGTTGATGGAGTCGTAGAAGTAGGACGAGTAGAGGCGGTCACCGGACCACCGTACCTGTCTGGGGTCCACGTCCTGCTCCAGATCCGGGTGGGCGCGGGCCCATTCTTCCACCGCGGCCCATGTGGCGAATTCGCCGGGGAAGGGCGGGTAGGTGACGAGCCCCTCGAAGATCTCGCCGTTGAGCACGGTGAAGAGGTAGTACTGGTCGTGGAGGGTGTAGAACTCGCTGTCGACGAACGAGATTCGCCGGTTGTCGGTGTCCCAGAACGAGAAGATGTCGAACTTGATGATCTTGAGGTCCGTGCGCGCGCCGGCGAGGGACAGGAAGCTGTCGCGGTCGCGCAGACAGGGGTAGCCGTGGTCGTCAAAGCCCGCGGGCGTGGCCAGGCACGGATCGTCTGGGAAGATGCGGTGGTTGGGGGCCCCCGGCGTGGGAACGGCGACCTCACCCCAGGTGTCACCGCCGTCGCGCAGCCGCGCCCAGCTGCGGTCGCGTCGGGTCTCGGGCACGTCCACACTGTCGACGACGACGCCGTCGCGCAGGAGCGTCAGCGTCTCGCCGGCGGCACCCACCGCAAAGTCCGCGTGGAGGGGCCCCTGCTCGGGTTGTTTGTCCGCCCAGACGAGCAAGCGTTGATGAGGTGCCAGGTCGCTGTCCGGGAAGGCGAAGCGCCCCGATGTGTCCCGCAGCTCAACGCCGGCCATCGGGGCCGGAGAGTTGCTGTCGTTGAGGACCTCGACCCAATCGTCGAACTCGGGGCACTGGGGGTTGGCCGGGTCGCGCGTGACGCTGTCATTGGCCGACATGACCTCGTTGATGACGAGGCCCGCGCCGCGTTCGGGCGGCCCTGGTGGGTTGCCTGTACACCCGGCGAGTCCCAGAACACAGATGGCGGTGATCCAGCGCATCCTCTATCCGTACCTCACGCGTTCCCGCGCCGCCAATCTC
>CALBXO010000232.1 GCA_937890335.1 uncultured Pseudomonadota bacterium
CAGCCGATGATCGCGCCGTTCTGGGGAGATGTGGACACCCGCAACCGCGGCGGCGTTGAGACGTTCGAGAACCTCGCGTACTGGCACGTCGAGGCGGGTCGGATGGTCGTCACCTGGCACAACGTTGGCTACTACAACCAGAAGAACGACAAGCTCAACCGCTTCCAACTTGTCTTGATGGACCGCAGCGATGTCGTGGTTGGAGACTTTGACGTCGAGTTCCGCATGAACCGGTGCGAGTGGACGACGGGCGACGCCAGCGGTGGCACCAACGGCCTCGGTGGCACGCCGGCGCAGGCCGGGTTCGACGCGGGCAACCAGCGCGACTTCTACTCCCTGCCCGAGTCCCGCACAGCGGAGATTCTCCAGATGTGCGTGCGCTCCAATGTGGACGACCCCGGCGTCTGGCGTTTCCAGGTCCGCAGCGGCAACATCACCATCTGCGGCAACAATTTCCGCGAGCAAGGCGAGGCGTGTGATGACGGCAACGTCGACAATAACGACGGCTGCGACACGGAGTGCCGGCTGGAGATCGACACCGACAACGACGGTATCTACGACGGTTTCGACAATTGCGTCGAGACGCCGAATCCCGACCAGGCCGACGGCGACGCAGACGGCGCAGGCGATGTCTGCGACAACTGCCCGGACGCGGCCAACGCCGACCAGGTGGACACCGACGCGGATGGCGAGGGCGACGTCTGCGACAACTGCCTCACCGACGCCAACCAGGACCAGGCGGACACTGACGAGGACGGGCTCGGCGACGTGTGTGACAACTGCGCAGAGGTTTCCAACGTAGACCAGGCGGACGGGGACGAGGACGGGGACGGCGATCTGTGTGATGCGTGCCCGGCGGACCCCCTCAACGACGTGGATGCCGACGGATTCTGCGCCGCGGACGACAACTGTCCGGAGCTGGCCAACCCCGACCAGGCCGACCTCGACGCCGACACGATTGGCGACGTCTGCGATGACGACGTCGACGGTGACGAGGTCATCAACGACGAGGACAATTGCGTCACCACCCCCAATCCCGACCAGCTGGACACCGACGGCGACGCCCAGGGCGACGCCTGCGACCCAGACGACGACGACGACGGCATCACCGACGACACGGACAATTGCATCCTGACGCCGAACCCGAACCAGCAGGATCTGGACAGGGACGGAATCGGAGACATCTGTGACGACGACATCGACGGCGACGACATCCTCAACGACGACGACAACTGTCCGATGACGGCCAACCCTGGACAGGAAGACCTGGACGGCGACGGGCTGGGCGATGTCTGCGACGACGACGACGATGGTGACGGCATCCCCGATGGGTCCGACAATTGTCCGGGCATTCCCAACCCCGACCAGGCCGATGGGGATGGCGACGGGATCGGTGACGCCTGCGAGGACGACGTAGATGGCGATGGGATCGCGGACGACGAGGACAATTGCGTACTCGACCCGAACACCGACCAGCTCGACACGGATGAGGACGGCGAGGGCGACGCCTGCGACGACGACGACGACAACGACGGCTACCTCGACGACGACGACAACTGCCCCACCGTGGCGCAGGACCGCCTCACAGACTCCGACGGTGATCGAGTGGGCAACGCTTGTGACGACGACGACGACGGCGACGGCATCGCGGATGTGGACGACAACTGCGCGCTCATCGAGAACCCGGAGCAGGAGGACCGCGACGGCGACGGTCGCGGTGACGCCTGCGACGACGATTTCGACGGAGACGAGGTCTCCGACGGCCTGGACAACTGCCCCGAAGTGGACAACCCCGACCAGCTGGACACGGACGGCGACGGCCTGGGCGACGCCTGCGACGACGACATCGACGACGACGGTCTCACGAACGACGAAGAGCGCATGTTGGGCTCGGATCCCGCCGACCCAGACACCGACGACGACGGCCTGACGGACGGCGAGGAAGTGCGCGACCACGGCACCGACCCCACCCTGGCCGACACCGACGGCGGCGGCGTGGACGATGGCGACGAGGTCGGGCTTGGCCTGGACCCCGGCAACAGCGTGGATGACGCCACGCAACTGGCCGCGGCCGATGAGGCCTGCGCCTGCCAGACGCCAGCCAGGCCCTCCGCGCTTTGGCGGTACTTCGCGCGGCGATGATACGGATGGATGCACCGATCAGGGTTGTCGCGGCGGAGGGGCCCAGCGATGTGGCCCCCAGCAGACCCTGCCCGCGACGGACCCACTGGTGATGAGAGACGACGCAGCAAAGGCCCGGTCATGACCCAGGACGAAAAATTCCGGAGACCGGCCATCGCGTCCTCGGTCCTCGATCTCGTTGGCTGTACGCCGCTGGTCCGGCTCAACAAACTGCCCGCGGACGGGTCGGCCGAAGTGCTCGTCAAGCTCGAGTCGTACAACCCGGCAGGGAGCGTCAAAGACCGCATCGCGCTGTCGATGATCGAGGCTGCGGAACGCGAAGGCATCCTTGCGCCGGGCGACACGATCGTCGAGCCGAGCAGCGGCAACACCGGCATCGGACTGGCGCTGATCGCCGCGGTCAAAGGCTACCGGCTGATCATCACCATGCCCGACGACCGCTCGCCGGAGCGCGATGCCATGCTCGAGCACTTCGGCGCCCAGGTGGTGCTGACACCGGCCCGCAAGCTGATGCAGGGGGCGGTCGATCGTGCGCAGGAGATCGTCGCCAACAACCCGCGGTGCTTCATGCCCCAGCAGTTTCACAACGCGGCCAACCCCGAGGTGCACCGCGTCACGACGGCGCTGGAGATCCTCAACGCGACCGATGGCAAGGTGGACGCCTTTGTTGCCGGTGTGGGGACGGGAGGCACGATCACGGGCGTTGGGGAGGTGCTCAAACAGCACCTGGAGTCCGTCCGCATCGTGGCCATCGAGCCGACGAAGTCACGGGGCCTTTCGGGCGGACGCACCGAACCTCACGGCATCCAGGGCATCGGGGCTGGCTTCGTGCCTGAGGTCCTCAATCCCGACGTCATCGACGAAATCCTGGCCTGCGCCGACGAGGTCGCCTTTGACACCGCGCGGCGGCTCGCGCGCGAGGAAGGAATCTCGGCCGGCCTCTCGGCCGGCGCCGCCGTGTGGGGCGCCCTGGAGATCGCGCGGCGGCTGGGGCCCGAGCATCGCGTCGTGACGGTCATCCCGGACTCCTGGGACCGCTACGTCAGCATGGCCCGTCCCAGCGGCCCACACGCCGCGCTCGACTTCATCATCTGACATGAAGCCAACGATCCTCCCGGGCCTGGCGCTCACCTGCGCGATTGCGATCGCGGCCGCCCTGCTCCACCAGCTGCCGTTCCCGCCGTTCACGATCGGGGACCGTCATCCGATCGACGCTCTGCTCATTGCGATCCTGCTCGGGATGGCCGCCCGAAACCTGCTGCCACTGCACGTGTCGCTCGGCCCCGGCATCAAGTACTCGGTCAAGAAGGTGCTGCCGTTCGCCATCGTCTTGATGGGCGCGAAGCTCGACTTCTTCGATGTGCTCCGGGTCTCGGCCCAGGCCCTGTGGCTCAGTGTCCTCTGCGTCGCCGTGGCCCTTGGCCTGACCGTGTGGCTGTGCCGTCGCGCGGGCGTGGGCACCAAGCTGGGCATCCTCATCGGCATCGGCACCGCGATCTGCGGTGGGACCGCGATCGTGATCGCGGCGCCTACGATCGAAGCGGAGGAGAAGGACACGGCGTTCGCCATCGCCACCATCACCCTGTTCGGCGTCGGCGCGATCTTCGTCTTCCCGCTTTTGGGCCACGCGCTGGGCCTGACGCAGACCGAGTTCGGTATCTGGGCCGGCGTCGGAATCCAAGCCACGCCGCAGGTGATGGCCGCCGGGTTCGCCTACGGTCCCCAGGCGGGCGAGGTCGCAGTGATCGTCAAGCTCGTACGCGTGCTCCTGCTGGCGCCGATGGTCGTCGGATTGGGCTGGTGGCACGCCCGCGAGAAGCGCGCCCGACAACAGGCCCACGTCGCGCAGAAGACCCCGCTGACCCAACTCTTCCCGCCGTTCGTCCTGGGCTTCCTCGCGCTCGCGGTCGCCAACACGCTCAACCTCCTGCCGGACTTTACGCTGCACCTCGAGAAGAGCGCGTTCTGGGAAGCGGGAGACCGGCTCATCGCGCTCAGCGACGCGGTCACGACGATCTCCGGATTCCTGATCGTCATCGCCATGGCGGGTGTCGGCTGCGGCGTGCACCTCAAGAGCCTGCTCGGCATCGGCCTCAAGGGGCTCTACGTGGGCATGTTCGCCGCTGTCGTGCTCGCAGCGTTCAGCCTCGGCATGTTGAAGCTGACCGGCTGACCCGTGCCGTAGCAATCGACTGGTGGGGCTGGGGGACGAGGTGTACTCTGGGGCACGTCGCTCTTGGCGGCGCTACCTGTCACCGGTGTAAAATGAGCAATTCGACCGACCCGGAGCTCGACCGGACGCGCGACCGCGTCACGCAGCTGGAACAACGTATCACCTACTTCGAGCGCCTGCTCGAGGAGCTGAACCAGGTTGTGATCGAGCAGTCCAAGGAGTTGGCCGCGCACAAAACGCAGCTCACGGATCTGGAGGCCGACCGCACCGAAGAGCCTGCGCCCCACGACGTGAAGCCGCCACACTACTGAGCGGCCGCTCCCAGTCGGCGCGGGCGAGTGCCGCGACGGGAAACCACCTGGAGAGGACCCGAATCGAGCCCACCCTGGCGGTGCTGGCTCAGTGATTTCCGACGCTGCTGGCCCGCGCCGTAGGCTCCAGGCCCTTGGCGGCGCGGTCCGCCTTTTTCTGACGAACGGCATCGACCACCACGAAGTAGTCCGGGTCCTCGAGCACGTTGATGTCGCAGATATCCTCGGCCCGCCGAATCAGCCGGACGCAGTCTGCGGACAGGTGCCGCAGGTGGAGCGTCTTGCCGGCCTGGTGGTAGCGGTCGGCCAGCTTGTTGATGGCCTCGATGGCGCTCTGGTCGGTGATCCTGGACTCGGCAAAGTCCACGATGACCCCGTCCGGGTCCCCCGCCACGTCGAACTTCGACGCGAACAAAGTGGTCGAGCCAAAGAACAGAGGACCAAAAATCTCGTAGTGCTTGATGCCGTGGTCGTCGACCCGCTTGCGGGCACGGATGCGCAGGGCGTTCTCCCAGGCGAAGACCAATGCGGACATGATGACCCCGGCAAACACCGCGATGGCGAGGTCGAACGCCACCGTGAGAGCCGTCACCGTGGCCATGACCAGCACGTCCGACAGCGGCACCTTGTTCAGGATGCGGAACGTGTTCCACGCAAAAGTGCCGATGACCACCATGAACATCACGCCGACCAGGGCGGCGAGGGGAATGCGCTCGATGGCGCCGGACCCAAACAGGATGAAGCCCAGCAGCGCCAGGGCTGCGACGATGCCCGACAGCCGCCCGCGTCCCCCCGACTTGATGTTGATGATGCTCTGCCCAATCATCGCGCAGCCGCCCATCCCACCAAAGAACCCGTTCACAATGTTCCCGGCGCCCTGGGCCATGCACTCGCGGTTGGCGTTGCCGCGCGTCTCCGTCAGCTCGTCCACCAGGTTGAGGGTCATCAGCGACTCGATGAGCCCGATGGCGGCGAGGATGGCGGCGTAGGGCCCGATGAACAGCAGGGTGTCCAGGTTGAGCGCAATGAGGGGCACATTGAAGCTCGGGAGTCCCGCAGCGATGCCGCCGCCGCCGCCCGCTGCGATGAAGCTGGCCACCGTCTCAGTCTGGATCCCCATCGCAATCACCAGCGTGGAGACGAACACGATTCCGACCAGCGCTGCCGGGATGTGCTTTGTGAGCTTGGGCAGTCCGGCCACAATGGCCATCGTCAGCGCCGTGAGCCCCAACATCGTCCACAGAGCGCCGCCGCTGAGCCACTCGCCCCCAACCTTGAACATGCCCAGCTGGGACAGCGCGATGACAATCGCCAGGCCGTTGACGAAGCCCATCATCACCGAGCTCGGGATCATCCGCACGAACTTGCCAAGACGCAGGGCCCCCGCGGCAATCTGAAGGATGCCTGCGAGCACGAGGGTCGCAAACAGGTACTGCAGGCCGGCGCCGTCACCTCCAAGATCGTTGCCCTGGCTGACCAGCGCGACCATCACCACTGCCAACGCACCCGTGGCGCCTGAAATCATGCCCGGCCGTCCGCCAAAAACCGCGGTGACGATGCCCATCATGAACGCGCCGTACAGCCCCACCACGGGAGGAATGCCGGCCACGAAGGCGAAGGCGACCGCCTCAGGCACGAGGGCGAGGGCCACGGTCAGGCCGGCGAGTATTTCTTTGGGGAGGGAGCCTTGTTCGCGATCGATCAGGGTGAACTTCAAATGTTGCCTTGGCTGGCGCAGTCCGTCGGACCGGCAGAGGGGGGCGGCTGATACGCGGTCTGACCTCGGTTGGCAAATCCCGGACGCAGGCTGGGAGCGAATGTTGGGGCGCTGGTGCAGCGAATGTCGCAGGTGTACGATGCAGTCGTCATGAAATACTTCATTTTGATCTGCATGTTCGCGGTGGCGTGTGTGCCGTCCGAGCCCGATGGGGCCGACGACCCTCAGACTGGGTTGCGTCCCGAGACCCCAACTTTTGTCGGCGCAGCGCACCGCACCGCACCCCAGGTCGAGGTGGTGCTGGCGTCGGGCCAGGCGCGGTCCGTGGATCAGCTGCCGTTCACCGATTCCGGCACGCTGCCCGGCACCTCGTCCCGCGAGGACTACGACTGTCCGGGGGATTGGGACGGACCCGAGGAGACGTTTCGGTTCCGGGTCGGAGTCAGCGGGGCGCTGGTGGTGCAGGCCGCGGGTGAGGGCGGTGCGACCGCGCTGATCCTGGGCGACGGGGGATGTCTCGACGCCGGCGCGCGGGCTGCCGCGTGGGTGGAACCAGGGGTCTACACCGTCGTCGTCGAGGGCGCGGGCCCCGGCGACTACCGGCTGGACCTGAACTTCGTAGACCAGGGGCTGTTCGTGGGCGCTGGCATGTCCGATGCCTTCGCGCGCCACGCGCTGTGGGCCTGGACCGTCGGCTGGGAGCGCGGCGAGACCGAGCGCTTCGAGTATGCGACCACCGACTTCAGCCTGCACTCGCGCCACCGCCGCCAATGGATCTGGGACCTGTTGACCGGCGAACTTCTCTTTCACCTTCATGTGGGCCACGGAGACGCCTCCTCCAGCCCCAGCGACCCCGGCGTCGCGGTCCGCTTCTCCAACGTGCCGGAGTCCCACCAGTCGAGCATCGGGATGCTGCGCACCGCCGAGTCCTACACGGGCGACTTCGGATACTCCCACCGCCTCGATGGCGTGGAGCCGGGCTTCAACGACAACGTCCGCCGTCGAGACATCGTCATGCACCCGTCCGCAGGCAGCCGGCCCAGCTTCATCCAGGACAATGGCTACACGCTCGAGACCTGGGGATGTCCCGCCGTGGACGACGAGGTGTCTACCGAGGTCGTGGACTTGATGCACACCGGCGCCCTGAGCTTCTTCTACTACCCGGACCCCACCTGGCTCGCGACGTCCCCGTACAGCGCAGACGCGGCAGGACCTTCCTGCGGAGATGCGGTCTGCGGCGACGGAGAAGAGGACACCTGCCCGGCGGACTGTCCGGTCTGCGGGCTATTGCCCCCTGAAGGTGGAACCATAGACGAGGGCGACTGCTTCGAACGCTTCGGCCCCGATGAGTATTGGCGTCGGGTCGAGGGTGACGGCCACGGGGGCTCCCTGTACTGGACCCAGGGCTTCGTCTCGGAGCAACCATCCAACTGGGCGCGCTGGACGGTCGCCGTCCCCGCCGCCGGCACCTACCGCGTGGAGACCGCTGTCCACCCTGAGTTTGCCCAGTCCCGTCGCGCGCCCTGGTCCGTGACGGACGTCGATGGACGCAGTGACCTGATCGTAGACCTGACCGGCGGCGTCGACTGGGTTTCCCTGGGAGAGTTCAGCTTTGAGGCCGGCCGCCCCTACCCAGTGGAGGTCTACGACAACTCCGGCGACATGGAGGGCGAGCCGCGTCGGATCATGGCCGACGCTCTTCGCGTCACGCCCTTGCGGTAATCGCTGAGCGCCGCGCCGCTGGCCGGCGCGGCCGCAAACGTCTTGTCTGCCCATCGCTGCGGCCGCCCGACACGGGCCCTGCCGTAGGAGGGCCCGTGTCGCGACGAACAGACCTGGAGGCTCAGGACTTCACATGCGGGCCCGAATTCCGGCTGGGATGGGCGCCCAGATGTCAGCCGTGCACGGTAGGTTGCGGTTGGCCGCAATCTTGTAGAACGCCTCGCCGATCGCGCCGGTGCGGCTCAGGGCAACGTCGGCCACTCTTGGGCGGTCGATGCGGATGCGTGCCCGTCCGCCGCGGATCTCCCGCACCGAGACGTTCCCTGTGAGGACCAAGGTTCCATGGGCATCCCGCCGAAGTTTTCGATGCAGCGTCACTCGGGCGGTCATGGTCGCTGTGCAGCCGCGGAAGCTGATGCTGTCCACGCTGTGAACGGTCAGTTTCTTGCGCCGGTTGAACCTCTGTTCATACCCACCAAAGTTTCGGTTGAGCTCCGCCCGGAGCTGCGTGTTGAGAGCGTTGGCCAAGGCCCCGGTGGTGTTGCAGTCGATCGCTTGCGCGGAGACCGCGGCGGGAGCGACCAGGAGCAGTCCGAAGACGGCGGCGAACGCGACGAGATACTTCTTGGGTTGCTTGTTCATGATTGCTCCTGAGGTGCCTGCATTTGGGACTCGAACAGGAAACCGGCGGCGAGGACGGCCGCGCCGACAAGGAACATGACGGCGCGGATCAAGAAGCCGACTGTCGGGCCAAACATGTCCACCCAGAGCAGCAGTTTCACGTTGTAGTCGAAGAAGTAGAGGATCGTGGAGGCGAAGCTTGCGAGCATGAGGCCGCCGCCGACGGTGTTGGTAATCCTGAGCATTTCGATCTCCTTGATGGTGCCGGTGACTACCGGCTCGAACAGAAGATGCGGCTCTGCTTGTCTGTGACGAAAAAGGCGACGCGCGGGGTGCAAGAACGTATGGGACGTCGTGGCTGCCGGACTGGAAATGTCGACGGGCCGAAATCGAAGCCAGGGATCGCACTCTGCGAACCAGGAGGGCAGGCGATCGAACGTGGCTGAGCGGGCGACCCGGTCAAGGACCGCCGCCTTGAATTGGTGTAGGTTGAGGTCTCCCAGTTTGACAGGGGCGCTCGCGTGGGTTGATCCGAGGATCGGCGAGCAAAATGGTTCGAGACCAAGCGGAGCGCAGCGGAGACGGAGCGAAGCGGAGTTGCGG
>CALBXO010000233.1 GCA_937890335.1 uncultured Pseudomonadota bacterium
ATGCCCGCCTCTTCGGCGGCCAGCTGGGGGAAGATGGTGTCCACGCCCTGCCCGATGTCGGTAGATGCGGTATGGATGCTGATGCCGCCGGCCTCGGTCAGCGCGACGTCCGCCTTGCCCTTGAGCCACGCCTCGCCGTTTCCCGTGAAACCGGCGCCGTGGAAGAAGAAGCTCAGCCCGACGCCCCGTCGAACGGGGGACCCGTCGGCTGCAGCCGAGGCGTTGAACGCGTCTGCCTCCGCTCGCGCGCTCACGTAGTCGCTGCCCTCCAGCACGGTGTCCAGGCACTCGAGTCCGCCGACGGATTCAGACAGGGTCTGCCCGGTCGAGGTCGTGTCCCCGAGCAGCAGCATATTGTGGCGACGGAACGCGAGCGGGTCCATCCCGATGGCGTCAGCCAGGGCGTCGACATGCCGCTCCGCGGCAAAGATGACCTGCGGATTGCCAAACCCGCGGAAGGCCCCGTTGGGCGGCGTGTTCGTCGCCCACATCAGGCCGTTGATCCGCACATTGTCGCAGCGGTACGCGCCCGCCGCGTGGATCAACCCACGGGACAACACTACGGGAGACAAGGTCACGTAGGCGCCGCCGTCAAAGTCGGTGACCACGTGCTGGGCGACGATGGTGCCGTCCCTCTTGAGCCCAGTCTTGTGGTGGATGTAGGCCGGGTGCCGCTTGGTCGTGGACGCCACGTCCTCGCCGCGCTCGTAGATGATCTTCACGGTCTGCCCGCTGACCAGAGCGAGCAGGGCGGTGTGGGCGGCGATCATGGAGGGATACTCCTCCTTGCCGCCAAATCCACCGCCAGTGACGGCCTGCACCACCTGAATCTTGTCCTCGCCGTACCCAAACAGATGTTTGAACGCCTTGACGATGTAGTACGGACACTGGAGGGACCCGCAGACCCAGATGCCGCCGCCGGGCAGCGGTCGCGCCGCGATACCCTGGGTCTCGATGTACATCTGCTCCTGGTAGCCGACGTAATAGCGCCCCTCAAGCACCAGGTCAGCCTCCGCGAAGCCGGCGTCGACGTCGCCCTTGTTGATGTTGAGCTTGTAGAGGAGGTTGTCGTCCTTGTAGATGCGCGGCCCGTTCTTGGCGTCCTCGATGCTCAGCACCGGTGGCAAAACCTCGGTGACGATCTCCACGTGGTGGAAGGCCTCCTCCAGGCGCTCCGCGTCGGCGCAGGCCATCAGAACCACCGGCTCGTACATGTGGCGAATCTCGCCCTCCGCCAGCGCCGGTTGGTCCTCCTCCTCGAGGAAGATGCAATTCTTCCAGCCCCGCTCCGCGAGTGTCCGGTGGTCCACGCAGGTGATGCCAGACCAGTCAAAACTCTCGTCGTAAATGATGTCGATAAGCTTGGCGCGGGGGACCGTGGAGCGGATCGTCATGCCCCAGAGGAAGTCGCTTCCCAGGTCGAGGTCATCGACGTAGAGAGCGTCTCCGGTCACCTTGGAGCGTCCATCCGTGCGGAACACGTTGGCGCCGACAGTCTTCGTCAATCTTGGCCTCCTGTCAGGTGGCCCGCATCCTAACCCAGCCGATCGGGTCAGGGGAAGCCGCGGAAGACGTTGTCCACGTCCCGCACTTCCAGCTCGCCCCAGTCGACGGTCGCCGCGTGCCAGAACTGCTGGTCGCGCAGCTCGCGGTCCAGGTGCTCGTAGACCAGGCGCCCGCCCAGAAAGACGCGGATGGTCACGTCGGAGCGACCAAAGCTGGCGTCGTCGTAGTAGAAGACACCGATCTCGTACTCGACGGGCTCGGGGTTGGTGAGGTTGATGTTCTCGGGCCCTGCGCCCGTGGTGTCGTCGATGTCCAGACCGGGGTCGTCACCAGGGCCGGGCGCGCCCCAATTGGGTGCCGTGTTCTGCCAGTGACAATCCCACGGCTCGAAGTTCCAGCGTCCCCGCGGGTGGACGAAGTGCAGGTCCAGGTCTGAGCCGAAATCGTCGCGCTCGTCGGGGTCCGCCGGCGTGTGCCACACAAGCTGCACGTGGATGTCCTCGTCGGTCAGCGCCTGGATCGTGATGCGCGCCGGCTCACAGGTCTCCAATCCGTCGTTGTCGTAGACGCGCAGCTCGATCACGTAGCGGCCGTGGAGATCGAGAAAGAGGTTTGGTGTGGGGGCGGTGCCGTTGGGAACCAGCGCGGCGCCACTGTCCTCGGGCTGCTCCACGATCTGCCACTCGTAGCGCGAGATGCCGCCCTGGGGCAGCCCCGGCGCGTCGGGGTCGCTGGAGAGCGTGCCGTCCAGCAGTACGGTGTCCAGCGGGCGAGCGTTCACCGTGCCCATGCGCCACTCGTCGTCCGATTCCAACGCGCGTGCGCGGACGACGGCCGCCGGGCAGACGTTGTGGACCACGCCCACACCGCGCAGCGGAACGCGGTGCGGCGACGCGTGTCGATCGTTGCTGACGATCGTCAGCGCCCCCTCGTAGCGCTGCTCCCGGTCCGGCGCGAACGCCACCGTCATCGTGATCGCCTGACCGGGCGCCAGCTCCTCGGGCCACGCCGTGGCCAGCGAGAACGCGCCGCCATCGATCAGCACGTCTCGCAGGCGCAACGGGCGGTCCGGCGAACAATTGGACAGCTCGACCGGCCGCGTGGCGCGGCCGTTGAGAGACGCCTCACCAAAATCGATCTCCTCCGGCCTCAGCTGCGCGCAGGTGTCGGTCGCGACCGCCACGACAGGGAACGAAAACAGCGGCTCGTCCGGGTCGTTGCTGCGGATGGAAAAGACCGCGCGGTCCTCCCCGAGCTCCGCCGGCGTATACCGCAGGTAGACGCGCGTGGAATCCCCGCGTTGGAGCACCAGCGGCCATGCGTTCGGATGCTCCGAAGGACACACTTCCACCTCCGAACCGGGCCTCCGGAAGCAGAAGTCGAACTCGCGACGGCCGTCGTCGACCTCCATGGACTCGATCTCGAGAGGGCCTCCCCCGCGGTTGATCACCGTGAAGCTTCGCTCGCCGTGCGCCCCGAGCGCGACGCGCCCCATGTCCAGGGACTCCGGACCGTCGATGTCCGGTGACGAGTCTCTGACGACGATCTCCACGAGCGCCTCGCCCGCGTCAGTCACGACCCGAACCCTTCCACCGTCGCGCCCCGCTGCCGGGATGTAGCTCACGTCGTACCCGAGCTCCTCCTCGGGTTTGAGGATTACGTTGGTCAGCGGCCCGATGTGGGGGGTCAGGTACAGCTCCTGCGTGTTGCTGAGCTACCTACGCGAGGGCTCAGCGCGCGGCCTGTTTGATGGACATC
>CALBXO010000234.1 GCA_937890335.1 uncultured Pseudomonadota bacterium
TGATCAGCCACGTCACCAGCAGCGAGCCCAGGACGTAGAGGGTCCATCCCCCCAGAATCTCGGATGTCAGAGCCTCAATATACCCCATGCGCCGACCCTACCCGTCCGAATCCAAGGAGATCCAGTCAACCAGACGATCTACGAGTTCATCCTCGTGCACGTCGCGCTCGGAGATCACGCGGAACCGGACTGAGAAGCCCGCGTGGTGCGTGGAGCTCGGCGTCCCGGTCTCCAGGGGGTGCCAGGGCGGCAACGGCAGGCCCTCCCAGACGCGCCGGTAGCCGCAGGTGCTCGGCATGATGGAGAAGTACTGCCAGCCTGAGACGTCGAGTACGACGCAGTCGGGGACGATCTCCGACCGACCGGCGTAGTCCGAGCAACGGCAGGTGCCGGTGTCGAGCAATTTGCAGGCCACGTCGGTGTAGGCGACCTCCCCGGTGTCACTGTCGCGCAGCTTGAGCAGGCAGCAGCGTCCACAGCCGTCGCACAGCGCCTCCCACTGCTCCCGGCTCATGTCCTCGAGTTGGGTCGTCTCCCAGAATCGAGTGGTGCCCAGGCGCGTGCGCCAGCGGGCCAATTCTCCGAGCACCGGCATCTCCTCGAGCGACTCGGGTGCCAGGGCGGCCCAGTCGATGCCGACGGGCTCCGTGCCCGGTTCGGTCACATCCAGAGTCTGTGTGGGCGTGAAGATGCGCCGCAGCGTCAGGTCGTGGGGGTCGGTGGGGAAGCCGTGGACGACCTGGAGATCGTGGACGGTGGTCACCACGGGAACGGGTGGATGCCCGAGCTCGCGAAGCACGGCGTACTCGATGTCGCTGAAACCGTGTCCTTTGCCGCAGCGGCGCCCGGTCGCGGTGACCGCCACGCAGCCCGTGACGACCAGGTCCATCTCTGGCAGTTCCCAGACGTGCAGCTCGCGGCCCCAGTCGGCGGCGTGGCTCATGGACGCAGCCTTTGTAAGCTTGTCCTGGGGAATCCGAGCTGGGTCGAGCTCAATGAAGCCGGACTTGAGCCTCGGGGACGGCATGTAGACGACGACACCCGCCTCGAGCGCTGCTTTGCGCACGTGACGTTGGGGCGCGTCCGGGTTCACCTTGATTCGGCGCACGCCTTCAAACAGCGGGTCTGCGAGCAACCTTCGGGCTGCGTCGGCGGCACCACGGAAGTTTGGAATGCGGTGGTGGGGCGGGAAGGGGAACGCCGCAATCTTCTGGTCTCGGAGGGTGTCCCAGACCCAGGTTCGGGCGTCCGATTTGTTGAGGAAGCTCGGCACCCACCGGTCGTAGTTCAGGACGAGAGCCGCGTCCAGTGCAAGGTGGTGGCGAACGGGAGCTCAGGTCGTGGGGATGGGGAACGCGTCGGTCGTGATGTCCCTGCTGGCCATCCTCCGCAGCGTATGGAGGTGCCCGATGAACAGCCAGCAGGACTCATACCTGCGTGCGGAGTCCAGCGCCGTGGCCCGCGCGATGGCAGGTCCGAGGGAGCCCCTCAGCGGAGGACCGCCGAGGGTTGGGTCCGAGCCGCGAATCTTCAGGCGGGCGATCTCACCCAGGTCGAGGTCCTCGTAGACCCTGTGCCCGGCGAGCAACTCAAACAGGATGTGTCCGGCAGCGTAGATGTCGGTGCGCTCGGTCACCTCGCCGCCGATGATCTGCTCTGGTGCCAGGTAGGCCATGGAGCCCAGGGGCCGGTCCACGGTGGAGATCTGCGCCTCGAGCGGGTCGCTCTCCTTCCTGAGGGCCATGCCAAAGTCCATCAGGTGCACGTGGTGATCGCAGCTCTCGGTGCGGGTGAGGTAGATCTTGGAGGGGCGAAGGTCACGGTGGATCACGCCTTGTCTGTGGGTGTCGCCCAGTGTCTCCAGGAGCTGGTGCATGATCTCCAGGGCGGTGTCCGGCTGCACGGGTCCACTGTGCTCTTCGAGCCAATGGTCGAGTCGCCGACCCTCGATCAGCTCCGATGTGTAGTACATGACGCCGTCGGACGCGCCCATGTCGAGTGCGGACACGATGTGAGGTCCCTTGAGCTCGTGGGCGATCCGGGCCTCGCGGCTGAAGCGCGCGGCGACTTCGGGGACGTCGGTCAGGCCAGGGCGCAGCGCCTTGAGGGCGACGGCCGTTGAGGTCTGGTTGTCCAGAGCGCGATAGACGACGGATCGCCCGCCTTCGCCGAGCTTGCTGACCAGTTGGTAGCGCCCGGCGATCGTGTCGCCTTCCTGTACGACCCGGAACGATGTCATCGGTTCATCCTGCCCCCTGTCTCTTGTATCGGCGGGCGTGGACCGGAACCTGAAATTGGGTCTGGGCCTCAATACCGTTTGCGCTCAGGTACGCCGCGGCGGATGATTGGCAGATGAGAACTGGACTGTGGCTCTTGGTGTTGCTGGTGGGCTGCGCGGACCCATCGGGCGACGGTGCGGTGCCGGACTCTGGGCCGATGGACCTGGGTCCCGACGCTGTGGTGCCGGACGCCCCTGCCGACACGGAGCCCGACGCAGTCCCAGACGTGGCGGATGCGCCCGACGTCGCCGACGTGGCCGACGTGCCGCAGGAGCTTGCGTGTCCCGAGGGGACGCGTCACCTCGAGGTCGAGTGCGTCCCGGAGTCCTTCTTCCGGGTGGATGGGGGAGCGCTCACGCCCTGTGTCCCTGTGCTCGCTCCCGTCGCGGAGGACCCGGACTGTACCCGCGACTGTCGCGGTGCTGGCCTGCCCGGGCTGCTGTGGCTCGTGCCCGCGCAGACACCGGTGCACGCTCCCGTGGCCGGCACCGTGAGCGCGGTGGCCAACGGGTGGCCCGGACGGTCCTCGGCGGCCGACTGCTACGACGTCGAGGGCAAGGGCGTGTGCTGCGGATTGGAGGCGGCCGCAGGCAACTTCGTGACGATCAAGGACCGGAAGAACCGGTTGTGGACGCTGGCCCACCTGGCGCCCGGCGTGGGTGTCGTCACGGGCGATGTCGTGCGGGCGGGCCAGCGAATCGGCGTCGCCGGCGACAGTGGCTATGTGTGCGGCGACGGGGCGCGCGTCCACTTGTCCGCGCGCGTACAGGCGGGTGTTGTGGACATCGCTGCGTGCGTCGTGGGCGCCGGCGCGGGCGCCGAAGCACCGGATTGTCACGACGGAGATCTGGACACCTACGGCGTGGGGCCGGACTGCGACGCGCAGGACTGCAACGACGCCAACGCCGCGTGGCAGAGTTTTGACCAGACGCGCCGCGCCTGCCTGGCCTCTACGCTCGATGGGCAGGCCTGCGCCGACCGGGACGGGGACGGTGCATTCTCCGGCGGGGCGTGCCCGTGGCCGGATGAGGACTGCAACGACTTTGATGTAGAGGTGCAGCTCGGGTGCGAACCGAACACCTGCGCGTGCGATGACGGGCCGTGCTGCGATGGCTGCGCGTTCTCGCCGCCGGAGACGGTGTGCGCGGACGATTTGGAGGCGCGGTTTGTCTGCTCCGACGGGACGGACTGCGGCGCAGACGTGTTCCGGCAGACCCAGTTTCGGTCCTGTTCCGGCGCGTCCGCGCTCTGCGATGGCGCCACGGCGTGGGCTCCCGCCGCGCTCGCGGCGGCGTGCTCAGTGGACAGCGTGTGCGAGGAGGGGCACCCGGCGTGCGTTCCCTCGGTACCGTGCGAAACACGGTGCGAGGCGGACGCGGATTGCGACGCGGACCAGCACTGCGTGACGGACACCTGTGCCGCCGACCAATGCGATCAGGGGGCGAGGTATTGCAGCGGCGTGGAGCTCCGTTTGTGCGACGACAACGGAGGCGGGTCCGCGCTGCTCGATACGTGCGAGCTGGGCTGTGAGGATGGCTCCTGCCTTCTGTGTCCCGGCAATGTGTGTGCGGACCGAGGCCTGGCCGTTGGGGCACATTGTGTGGATGGTGCGCGCGTTGTCTGTGACGAGGTAGATGGCTGTCTGGTCTCCGTGGAGGAGACCGTGTGCGCGGGCGAGACGCCGCTGTGTGTGGAGGGTGGTTGCGTGGCGTGTTCGGTGGGCGGCGACTGCGCGTCGCCGCGGCAGGACTGTGTGGAGCAGGCCTGCGTCTGCCGCCATGGTTGCGAGCCCGGGGAGCGGGGATGCCAGGATGAGCTCGGCGTCTGGACCTGCGAGGAGGACGTGGGCGGCTGCCGGCGGCGCGTCGTGGAGGCGTGCCCCGAACAACACGCGTGCGCCGACGGCGACTGTGCACGGGTCTGCCTGCCCAACTTCTGCCAGGACGAGGGGCTCGACGACGGCGCGCATTGCGACGGGCGCGCCCGCGTGGTGTGCTCTCTGGACGATGTGTGCGCCGTGGAGGCCGAGCGCGAGAGCTGCCGGGGAGAGACCCGCTACTGCCAGGACGGCGCTTGCGTGGCCTGCACCCAGGACCTGGAGTGCCCGTCGCCGCGTCAGAACTGCACGGAGGGCGCGTGCGTGTGCCGCGACGCATGCATGGACGCGGAAGTGGGCTGCCTGAACGGGGAGACGCGGTGGACCTGCGCCGTGGACAACGGGGCGTGCCGGTACATGGAGACCGCGGCGTGTGACGACGGCTTTGTCTGCGACGCCGGCGCCTGCATCCGGGACTGCGCGGACAACGCGTGTCAGCGGGCGCAGCAGGGTGAGGGGATGCTGTGTGACAGCGACCGCCGCGTCACCTGCCGCGAGGTGGACGGCTGCTACAGCGAGCGCTTCTGGCAATCCTGTGGCTGCGGCTGCAACGCCGGCGTCTGCGCGCCTTGCGAGGTGGACGGACCGCTGCTCGTGCTCGGGACAGGCGAGGCACAATACGAGGAGACGAACGACGGCGACACGGTGGGCCTGTACGCCGGCCACCAGGGTGGGCACCACGTCTTTGGGGCGTTCCGGCTCTACGGCGCGGTCCAGCGCGCGAACACCGTGCAGCATTGGCGAGTCCTGGAGGGCGAGGCCGAGCTGGCGATCTGGGATACGTTTGGCAACCTGTCCGACGACGGGGACCACGCGGTCTTCTTTGGGGAGACGGTGCAGTTCTTTCTGGGCACGCCGCCGGAGTCTCTGGACGGCCGGGCAGTACGGCTGACGCTGACGCTGGAAGTGGACGGGACGACCGTGCACGACGAGCGGGACATCACCCTCGCGTGGCCTCCGTGAGATCTTTTTATCTGTTTTTGGTTTTTGCCTCGCTTGCCGGTTGTGGGGAGGCGGTGGAGCCGGACCCGGCTTGCCTGGGGGAGGCCGACGACGCCGTGGGCTGGATGCCGGCGTTCGATGCGTCGGGGCTGGGGGCCTTTTTCTCGGTTTGGGGGGCCTGCCACGACGATGTGTGGACGGTGGGTGGGCAGCCCGAGGTCAATGGCGGCGTCGAGACCGGGGTGGCCGTGCACTTTGACGGCGCGACCTGGGCGCCGTGGCCCCATCTGCCGCCGAGCCCGGTGCTTCACTGGGTACACGGCGCGGGTGGTGAGGTGTTTTTTGCTGGCGAACACGGGCACCTCGCGCGGGTCAAAGGTGGCGATGTGGAGCAGTTCGACATGGGGCTGGAGATGCCGTTGTGGGGGCTGTTCGCCGTCGCCACTGACGATGTGTGGGCGGTGGGCGGAGACCCGTCCAACCCGGCCGATGGCGGGGCGCTCATCCATTGGGACGGTGCACAGTGGACGATCACGGAGACCGAGGCCGTGCTGTTCAAGGTCTGGGGCACGTCGTCGGACAACCTCTGGGCCGTCGGTGTCGGCGGCGTGATTCTCCACTACGACGGCGGCGCGTGGTTGCCGCAGGTCTCCGGGACCACGGAGGATCTCGTCAGTCTCTGGGGCCGTTCCGAGAGTGATGTGGTGGCGATTGGTGGGCGCGGCCAGGGGCTGGGCGTGCGCTGGGACGGGTCGGCCTGGTCTCCCTTTGAGCTCCTGACGCCGGGCATGAGCGGTACATGGATGGACTCCGAAGGCGTGGTCACCGCCGGTGGCAGCCGCGGGACGCTGGCGCGGATTGACGGGGCCGAGGTGGTGATCGAGGACGCCGGGACCATGGACCTGCTCCATGGGATCTTCGGGTTCGACGGTGGGCCCCGTTACGCCGTCGGTGGATCGCTGACCCGACAGCCGCCCTGGGAGGGCGTGGTGCTGGTGGACCCATGACAGGCACGGACGGGTGGTTTCGGGGCGCCGTGGGCATGGGTTGCATGCGGCTGTCCACGGTCGCCGATCGCGACGAGCAGAGTGCCCTCGACGTTGTGGTCGCCGCCCTCGAAGCTGGCGTGACCTTGCTCGATACCGCCGACGCCTACGGGCTCGACGGCGGCGACATGGGGCACAATGAGCGGCTGATCGTGAAGGCCGTTGGCGTGTGGGGCGGGCCGCGGTCGTCGATCACCGTGGCCACCAAGGGTGGGATGACGCGCCCCGGTGGCAAATGGGTGCCCAACGGCAAGGCCGGGTATCTGAAGGACGCGTGCGCCGCCAGCGTGGAAGCCCTCGGTGGCCCCGTGGATCTCTACCAGCTTCACGTGCCCGACCCGAGGACCAAGCTGGCCACCAGTGTCAGGGCGCTGCGCAAGCTGCTGGACGCCGGGATGGTTCGCCGCGTGGGGCTGTGCAATGTGAACCTGGCGCAGCTGCGCGAGGCGCAGGACCACTGCCCCATCGCGGCGGTGCAGGTGGCGCTCAGTCCCGTGGACGACGAGGCCATCTACGCGGGGCTGGTGGGCTACTGCCACGAGGTGGGCATCGCCGTGCTGGCGCACAGCCCGTTTGGTGGTCCGCGAAAGTACAAGCGGATCGGACGGGACAAGGTCCTGGCGGCAGCTATGGCTGAGATGGGCGCGTCGGCCCAAGGGACCGCGGCTGAGACATCATCGGGAGCGGACAGAGAGGCGGTCGGCTCCGCGTACGAGGCGGCGCTGTCCTGGTTGTACAGCCTTGGGGTGGTGCCGCTGCCCGGCGCGACGCGGGTGGAGACAGCCCGCTCGGCGGGACGCTCCGGCGCCTGCCGGGGGTGGACCACGCCCCACCGACTCGACCGTCTGTGGCCGGCGGCGAACATCGTGCGGCGCCCACTGGCGGAACGCGCGCCGGAGCCCGACGCGGCGGGGGAGGTCGTGCTGTTGATGGGCATCCCGGGGGCCGGCAAGAGCACCGCGGCGGAGCCCTTTGCGGCGCGCGGCTACGCCCGCCTGAACCGCGACGACGCCGGCGGAAGCCTCAAGGACCTGCTGACCCCCCTCGAGGAACGCCTGGCTGGAGGTGGAACCCGGTTCGTGTTGGACAACACTTATGCAACGCGCGCCGCGCGCGCGCGCGTGCGCGAGGTGGCCTGGCGTTTTGGCGTCCCGGTCCGCTGCGTGTTCGTGGACACCCCGGTACCCGAGGCCCAACGCAACGCCGCCGGGCGCATCCTGGACACGTACGGTCGCCTGCCGGACCCGGCGGACCTGAAGGCCTGGAGCAAAACCGACCCCCACGCATTCGGCCCCAATGTGCAGTTTCGCTTCGAGCGGACACTGGAGCGGCCGGTGGTTGAGGAGGGGTTTGTCGCGGTCGACCACCAGGCGTTCGTGCGGCGGCCCATGGACGGGGTGGCGGGGGTGTTCATCCAGGAGGACGAGCTGCCCGAAGTGACGGCGCAGCAGCTCGACACCTGGTGCGCAGCCGGTCCCGTCGCGGTGTTTGGGTGGGACCCCGACGCTGCACCCGAGGGCACGCTGGAAGTGCACGGCCACGCGCTGCCGGCCCTGCGATGCACTCATCCGGCGGGACCTCCCGTGTGCTGGTGCCGCTCGCCGCTGCCAGGAATTCTGGAGCTACACGCGCGCCGCCTGGAGCTCAACCCTGCGCTGTGCACGCTCGTGAGCGCCAAGCCCACCGACCGGACGTTGGGCACCCGGATGGGGGTCGCTCGCATCGCCTCCGCCGCCGAGCTGCGCGGTGAACCGCTCGAAGCCTGAGGGCGTCCGCTGGCGCTACTCCAGCTTCGGTAGGATGCTTGCGCCCGCGCGAATCGACCCAAAGCGCAGCATGACCGCCGGGACGACGAACATGTTGAGTGCTGTGGACGAGATCAGCCCAAACACGATGACAATGGCCATCGGGGCTTGGATCTCGCTGCCAGACTCGCCGAGAGCGAGGGCCAGTGGCAGGAGCCCAAGTCCGGAGGCCAGCGCGGTCATGAGAATGGGCGCGAGCCGCTCGGAAGCGCCCTGCACGACGGCCTGCACCGGGTCCGTGACGCCCTCCTCCTCCATGAGATGCCGAATGTGCGTGACCATCATGATCCCGTTGCGCGTCGCGATCCCAAACAGCGTGATGAACCCGATGATGGATGCGATGGAGATGACGCCACCGGCCACGAAGACCCCCGCGACCCCGCCAATGAGCGCAAGCGGCAGGTTGAGCATGACCAGCAGCGCATCTCTGGCCGAGCGCAGCGCGACGAAGAGGAGGACGAAGATGCCGACAACGACGAGGAGGCTAAGCCACAGGAGCGTTCTTTGCGCCTGCTCGGCCGCCTCGAACTGTCCCCCGTACTCCACATAGTAGCCGGCGGGCATCTTCACGTTCTTGGCGACGCGCGCTTGCATCCGGGAGACGACGCTGCCGAGATCCTGGCCGTCGCCCACATTGCAGGACACGACGAGCTTGCGCTGCGCGTTCTCGCGGCTGATCTGGTTGGGCCCACGCGCGCGCTGGATCCGCGCGAGCGCCTCCAGCGGAACCCACGCCCCCGCCGGGGTGGGCACCAGGGTCTGACGGACGGTGTCCAGGTCCTCGCGCGCGTCGTCTGGGTAGCGCACGACGAGGTCGTAGGCATAGGCGCCGTCGAGCACGCGCGAGACGGTGCGGCCGTAGAACGCAGTCTCGATGGTCTCGGACACGTCCCGGATCTTGAGCCCATGGACCGCCAGCGCGTCCCGGTTGAAGCGAACCTCGGCGATGGGCAGGTTGGACTGCTCTTCCACGGCCAGGTCCACGACACCCGGTACGGCCTCCATCTCGGTGTTGACCTGCTCGGCGATGCGGCGCAGCTCCAGAAGGTCTGGCCCAAAAATCTTCACGGCGATGTTGGCGCGGGTCCCCGAGATCATGTGGTCGATGCGGTGGGAGATGGGCTGGCCGATGATGACGTTGGCGCCCGGCAGCGCGGCGAAGTCACGGCGGAGCGCGGCCAGGAGATCTGCCTCGCTGCGGTCGCGCATCTCCAGCTGCACCTCGATCTCGGTGGAGTGGATCGCCTGCGCGTGCTCGTCGAGGTCCGCTCGCCCCGTTCGCCGGGCCGTGCTGACGACTTCCGGTTGTTTGAGCAGCATCTTCTCCGCCGTCTGACCGAGCTGTCCGGACTCCGCCAACGAAGTTCCGGGGAAGGTGACCACAGCGATTGTCAGCGCGCCCTCATTGAACTCGGGCAGGAACGCCTGGCCCGCCTGGGTAGCCGCCGCGCCGGCGCCGAGCACACCCAGAAGTGACAGCACGACAAGCGCGGGCCACAGCGGGAGCGCCCGCTTCAGCAGTGGATCGTACGCGGCTCGAAGCCATCGAATAGGGGCCGGCTCGACGGCCGAGCGCACCGACCGACTCCTCGGCAGCAGGAGGGCGCAGAGAACCGGAGTCACGGTGAGAGCCACGACCAGGGACGCGGCCAGGGAGACCACATAGGCGATGCCCAGTGGCTCGAGCATTCGTCCCTCAACACCCGTGAGAAAGAACAGAGGCAGAAAGACGAGGACGATGATGGCCGTGGCGAAGACGATCGAGCCGCGGATCTCCTTGCTGGCCTGGAACACGATCTCAAGGATGCTGGCGGCGTCCGCACCAGGGTTCTCCCGGAGACGGCGGACCACGTTTTCGACGTCGATGATGGCGTCGTCGACCAGCGCCCCCACTGCGATCGCCATTCCTCCCAGGGTCATGGTGTTCAGCGTCGCACCCATGGCGTCCAACACGAGCACGGAGACCACGAGTGACAGCGGGATCGCGAGCGCCGTGATGATGGTGGCGCGCCCACTGAGCAGAAAGAAGCCAATGATCAGGACGACCAGGATGGAGCCGTCGCGCAGCGCGTGGCTGACGTTGCTGACGCCGGTCTCGATGAAGTCCGCCTGGCGCAGCAGGCGCCGCTGAAGCTCGACGCCGGCGGGCAGCGAGCGCTCGATGTCGTCCAGCACGTCATCGATCCGGGCGTTGAGCGCCAGGGTGTTCACGCCGGGTTGCTTTTGAATGCCAATGACAACGCCAGGACCTCCGTTCACGCTGGCGCTGCCCCGCGCGATCGCGTCGCCAGCGACCACGTCGGCAACGTCCATGACGAGGACTGAGCCGAGCGCGCGCGGCGCGACCACGGCGCGGGCGATGTCTTCGATGCCTCCGACCCGGCCGAGACCATAGATGAGATACTCCTGACCCGACTGCTCGTAGAAGCCCGCTGAGGTGTTCTCGTTGGTCGCAGCGACCGCGTCGACGACGTCGTCCAGCGTCACGCCGTGCTTGGCCAGGTCGTGGGGGCGCACCTGCACCTGGAACTGCTGGACGCCGCCGCCCATGGGTATCACCTGCGCCACGCCCGGGACCGCGAGCAGGCGCCGTCGGACCTCCCAATCGGCGGTGGTTCTCAGGTCGCGCGGGTCTGCAGTGTCGGAGGTGAGCCCGATGAAGAGGATCTCGCCCATGATGGATGAGATGGGTGCGAGCACGGGGGGATCGATGTCCGGTGGGAGCGTCCCGCCGACCAGCTGCAGCTTCTCGGTCACGATCTGGCGCGCCCGGAAGATGTCGGTACCCCAGTCGAACTCGACCCACACGACGGCGACACCGACGGAGGTGGCTGAGCGGACACGCCGGACACCCGTCGCCCCGTTGAGCGCAGCTTCGACCGGGAAGGTGATGAGCCGCTCGACCTCCTCCGGGGCCATCCCGTGCGCCTCGGCCACGACCGTGACGGTGGGCGCGGTGAGATCGGGGAACACGTCCACGGGCATCTGGCTCGCCGTCACGGCGCCCCAGACGATCAGGCCCGCGGCGGCGACGAGCACAAAGGCCCGGTTGCGCAGCGACCAGCGGATGATGCCGTCAATCATCGGTGCCTCAATGCGCGTGGCCGTGGCCGACGGACTCGGTGGATGCAGAGGCCAGTTTCACGGAGTACGCGCCGGTCACCGCGAGCCATTCGCCCGCTTTGACCCCTTCGATCGCCTGCACGTAGTCCCCGTCGCGCACGCCGAGTTTCACCGGTCGCCGCTCAAAGGACTCGCCCCCCGTCTGGACGTAGACGACGTCGGTGCCGCCATCGTCCACGACCGCCTCGAACGGGATCGCAACCCCGTCAATCGGCGCCTGCGTCACGAGGTGCGCGCGGAGGGTCA
>CALBXO010000235.1 GCA_937890335.1 uncultured Pseudomonadota bacterium
TGGAGAATGATGATCTGCGGTTTCACGGCCGGGCATTATCAAAGCGCAGCGGCCCATGCAAGCAGCAGCGCCAATCGTTGGGCCTTGTCGCGGTTCAAGCTCTGCGGCTGCTCGCCGATGTTGCATGGGTGAACCCGATGATACCAGGGCAGTTTGAGCTCGTGCGCCCAGTTGGCGCCGGTGGTGCCGGCGTCGTCTGGGAAGGGCGCCACACGCCAACCGGGCGGGCCGTGGCCGTCAAGATCCTCCGCTGTGCGGCCGCAGGAGCGTCGGCCTTTGCCGACGAGGCCCAGGCCCTGGCGCGCCTGGAACACCCGGGCATTGTGCAGATCTTTGACTACGGGCACCTGAACCAGGCGCTGGAAGCGGCGCCTCATTCCGCTGCCGCGGGAAGCCCCTACCTGGTCATGGAGTTCGTCACCGGCGGGAGCCTCAGTGACCCCCAGCCGGAGATGGAGTGGTCGCAGCTACAGCGATTCCTGACGCGAATACTCGCTGCCTTCGCGCACGCGCATGCGCGCGGGCTGATTCATCTGGACGTGAAGCCGGCCAACATTCTCCTGGCTGGGTCGGGGCCCGACCGAAAGCCGGTCATCACGGACTTTGGCATCGCGTGGGCGGTAGGGGATGCCGTCGCTGACATGCCGGAGTACGTGATGGGTACTCTGAACTACATGGCCCCTGAGCAGATTCGCGGCCAGCCGCGCAATTGGGGGCCTGGCACCGATCTCTACGCCCTGGGTTGCACGATCCACACGCTCGTCAACGGAACGCCGCCGTTCAGCGGCACGGCCCGTGATGTGGTCGCGGGGCACCTCCGGACTCCGCCGCCGCCGCTGCGATTGCCTGCCGGATACCCCGAGGCATTCGGTGGTTGGGTGGCCACCTTGCTCGGCAAAGATCCCGCGGCTCGATTTGCCAACGCGGCAGATGCATCCGGTGCCTTGTCGCGGCTCGGTTGCTCCCGACCCCTGGGTCGAAGCGGTCGCGCGCCGAGCTCCACCTGGCGCCGGGCGCGGTGGCGTACCGAGGCGGTTGCGCCTCCCGGGGTCGGCCTGGGCGTCTACGGGATGCGAGAGGTTCCCGTCGTAGGCAGGGACGCCGAGTCGGACGCTCTCTGGGGGTGCATCGACGACGTGGAGACGGCGCGCGATCTTCGCGCCGCGCTGGTGACGGGACCGCCGGGGATCGGGAAGTCGCGGGCGGTGTCGTCGGTGTGCGACCGCGCCGTGGAGTTGGGACGGGCGGAGATTCTACGCCTGCGGCACTCCGAACATCCTGGAGCGCAGGACGGCCTCGGCCCGGCGATCGTTCGTCACCTCAACGCCACCGGGCTGGTTGGCGACGAGCTTGCAGCGCAGGTGGAGAGCAGGTTGGGGGTCGGGGTCGAGACTGCGCGCGCGATGGCCCATCTGTTGACGGCCGGCGCGCAACCCCGCCACTTGTCCAGCCCCGACGCCCGGTTCCTCCTGCTGGGGCAGACTCTTGCCGCCCTGTCCCGCGCGAGACCGGTCATCGTCCTGGTGGACGATGCACAGTGGGCCTCTGAGGTCGCTGCGTTCTATGGCTTCCTGCGTCGGTCTCAGTCCGGAGCGGACCACGGCGGTGTGTTGTTTGTCTTTGTGGCGCGGGTCGATACGCCGGGGCAGCTGCCGGGCACCATGTCATCGCTGGCGGGTCATGCGACGCCGATTGAGATGGAGCCGCTCCCCCTGGCGACCCACCGGCGATTTGTGGAACGGCTGGTGGGTCTGGAGCCGTCGACCTCAGAGGCGCTCGCCCGCCGGACGCAGGGCAGTCCCCAGTTTGCCGCGCAGTTGGTCTCGGACTGGATCCGTCGCGGCGTGTTGCAGGCGACGTCCGCTGGATTTTCCCTTCCACCGGATGCGCCGCCACCGCAGATACCAGACTCGATCCACAGCTTGTGGGAGCAGCGGGTCGCGACCCTGGTGGACGCGGTGGGCCCTGGCGCGGTGGACGCCGTTGGCGTGGCTGCGGTGCTGGGCGAGCACGTTCAATACCTGGACTGGAGCGCCGCCTGTGCGCAGCTGGGCGTGGCGCTCACACCGGAGACGCTGCACGCGGTGTTCCGCGGACGATTTGGTGAACCGGAGGGAGACGGCTGGCGCTTTGCCCACACTCTGCTGCGCGAGAGCCTGCTGCGGCGCGCGCAGGAGTGCGGTCAGCTCTCGCGCTACCACGCGGCGTGCGCCCAGGCGCTCGGCGGTCGGGACGCCCCTCCCGCCAGCGCGGAGCGGGTTGCCGAGCACCTGGCGCAGGCGGGTGAGCGCGAGTCCGCCATCGCGCTGCTTGAGCGCGCTCATGAGTACGTGCGGGACCGCGGGGCCCTGTGGGATCAGAGGCGCATCCTGCTGCGCCTGGAACACCTGTACCGCCGCGACGAGATTGGGCTCGCGGACACTCTGCTACGACAGGCAGATGTGGCGCGTATCCAGTCGCGTACCGCAGATTTTGAGGTCGCCGTGGACCGGGTCGAAGAGCTGTGCGCGGAGCAGGGATTTGACGCGCTGGCGGTATCCGTCCAGCTGGCGCGAGGGAGGCTGGCGATCCGGCGTGGACACAATGCGGAGGCTGCGACGGTGATGCGGGCCGCCCTCGAGGTGGCCACGCAACGAGGCGATGACCACCTCACCGCGCGTGCCAGCTGCGAGCTGGGGTGGGCCATGGGGCTCGGTGGCGACTGGTGTGCCGCCGTGGACCACGGGACGCGTGCCTTTGAACTCTTCTGGGCCGAGGCAGACGCCAGGCTGGCCGTCTGGGCGCTGGGCACGACCATCTACCCGCTGATCTACCTGGGAGAATTCGACGCCGCCGAACAGCGCTGCGGCGCCGTGGCAAACTACTTTGCGGAGCGCGGCAACGTGACGCAGATGGCGCGGAGCAGCAACCAGTTCGGCGAGCTGCGTCGGCGCTCCGGAAAGCTTGCTGAGGCGGCGATCCACTACGTGCGCGCCATCGAAAAGGCAAAGCTTGTGGGGAGCTCGGTGGAGCGTGTCTCTCGCATCAATCTGGCCTTGCTCAACCTGAGCCGAGGGGACTTTGCGCAGGCGCATGCGGCGATGGCGGAGCTGCTCGGGGACGGGGTGAGGAACAACGGTTCCCTGCACACCTACCTGACGCACACGTCCGCTGCCCTGGAGGATTGGGAGTCGTTTCGCACACACTCGCGAGCCGCCTGCGAGGCCGTGGCGCGCGGGTGCACGGTCTACCCGGAGATGGCCAGGGCTGCGACCGAGGCCGCCCAGAGGGCAGAGCACGCCGGGCAGGTTGGCCACGCGGCGAGAGCCTGGGCATTGGTGCGGTCCTGTGCGACCGCCCTTGGATGGGCCGCAGAGAGCCGGGAGGCGCGGGCGCGTCTGCGCAGCCTCCTGGGCGCATCCTGTGGCGCTCCCGCGCCGACGCTGCCGAGGTCCGCCGCGGTTTGATCGCGGGCCTTTTGAATCGAGGACCACGCAGCCGGTCTCCGGCCGCCGACCGACGCATTCGTCTTGCGCAGGGGACGGACGGGGCGTACCGTGCCGGGGTGCGCAATGTGTTGAAACTTGGGCCCTTTGTACTCCAGCAGCCCGTGGGCGAGGGCGGCATGGGACAGGTCTGGCGCGGCATCCACGAGGGCCAGATGGTCCCCGTGGCCGTCAAAGTCATCACGGCCTCCCACGCGCGCAATCCGGAGTATCTAGAGGCTTTCAACGCGGAGGTGCGGGCCGTCGCTGGACTGGAGCACCCGTCCATCGTGATGGTGTTCGACCACGGCGAGATCACCCAGGCGGTCGAGGACATCTCCCAAGGCGCGCTGCGGGCCGGCAGCCCCTACCTCGTGATGGAGTACGCGAGCCTGGGGTCGCTGGGCGGATTGCAGGGCAACGTCGAGTGGGACGAGCTTGAGGCGATCCTGATCGAGCTGCTCGATGCACTGTCGCACGCGCACGCGCGCGGGCTGACTCATCTGGACCTCAAGCCGGCGAACATTCTGCTGTCCTCCACCCTGGACCTACGCCCGGGCGTCAAGCTGACGGACTTTGGAATCTCCCATCTGGAGTCGGCCGAGGAGGACTCCGAGGTCCGGGAGGCCTCAGCGGGAACACCGCTGTACATGGCGCCCGAGCAGTTCAACGGCAAGTACAGGGACTTTGGCCCGTGGACCGATCTGTACGCGCTGGGTTGCCTGGCGTGGGAGCTGGCCTGCGGGGAGCCACCGTTCGACGGTGGAAGCTTCGTCGAGTTGGCCTACAAGCATCTGCGGGTCGCGCCACCAATCTTTGATCCGATTGTCGACGTACCCGACGGCTTTGAGGCCTGGGTTTGCAAGGCCATCCAGAAGGACCCCGGGCACCGGTTCCTGCGCGCAGCTGACGCGGCGCACGCGCTGGCGCTGTTGCGCAAGGAGGACGACCCATGGTGGTCGCCGCGGCAACCCACTGTGCATCGCCTCCTGGAGCGACTCGAGTCCGGCGAGCGCGACAGTGGCATCTTGCCGGGGATGATGAGCACCGGCGGTCTCAGCGAACACATGGAGTGGGCGGCGACGGTTGTGGCCGAGCCGGTCTCGCTCGCCCGCACCGCTGAGCACGCGTCGCTGGTGACGACGCCGGGGACGAGCCTTGCGCCCCCCATGCCGCCCAAGCCCGACCTGGATCGTGGACGCAGCACGTCACCCCAGCTCGTGGGTGCAGGCCTGGGCCTTTACGGTGTCCGCTCGGTCCCGCTTGTGGATCGAGCCGACGAGCGCAAGTCCTTGTGGCGGCTGCTGGGGGAGGCGCGCAAAGACAACGCGCCCCGTCTCGCGCTGCTGCGGGGCGCCGCCGGCTATGGCAAATCCTGTCTGGCGGAGTGGATCTGCCGGCGCGCCCACGAGGTTGGCGGCGCGAGCGTCCTCCGGGCAACCCACACGCCGGATGGTAGCGCGGCGGATGGACTCGGCCGGATGGTGGCCCGACAGCTGCGTAGCATTGGCCTGGAGTACGGGCAGACGCTGGAGCGTGCCGAGGTCCTCATGCGGGCTTTGGGTGCCGGGGACCAGGATGCATTCGAGTGGCGGCACCTGGCCCAGACGGCCTGCCCCGACCACCCCACAGAGGCAGGGGAGGCGGACGCGGCCGAGAGACACCTGGCCGTTCACCGCCTGCTCGCGCGGATGAGCCTAGAGCGTCCGGTCCTGCTCTGGCTCGACGACGTACAGTGGGGCGCAGACACTCTGCTCTTCGTCGATCGGCTCCTGGAGCGCACGACGGAGCAGTTTCCCGTGCTGGTCATCGCCACCTACCAGCCATTGTTGCTGGGCCAGCGACCGGTGGAAACCGTGCTTGTGGAGCGCTTGGCGAGGTCGGCTGCAACGACCTCCATTGACATTGGACCGCTCGAGAATGCGGATCGACACGAGCTCGTCGCGAACCTCCTGGGCCTGGACGGCGAGCTGGCCATCGAAGTGGAGCGGCGCTCCGGCGGCAACCCGCTGTTTGCAATCCAGCTCGTCGGTGACTGGGTGGAGAGGGGTGTGCTCGTGCTCGGCAAGCACGGGTTTGCGCTGCGCGACGGGGAGCGTGCGGTCTTGCCGGACTCGATCCACCAGATCGCAGCCGAGCGCCTCGATCACCTCCTGGCTCCGTACCCGGAGGAGGCGCGCGTCGCGTTGGAGTTGGCGGCCATCCTCGGAAAGAGCGTGGATGCGACCGAGTGGCGGGGAGTCTGCGGCTCGGTCGGCGCGAGCGTCCCGACAGCGCTGATGGACGTCCTCCTGGACCATCGCATGATGGTCAGCGACGAGCGTGGCTGGACCTTTGTGCACGGTGTGGTGAGGGAGTCGCTGGAGCGGTCCGCTGTGGAGGGGGGCAGGCTCGCGATGCACCACCAGGCCTGCGCAACGGTCCTGTTCCTCATGCATCCGCAGCGAACCGCGTCCATGGCGCAACGCATCGCCCACCATGCGTCCGAGGCAGGGGATCAAAACCGCGCCGTAAATCTCCTGTTGGAGGCCGCGATGGAGCTGACGTCGGACGGCCGGTACGAGCGCGCAGGAGAGCTCCTGCGAGAACGCGGGAGGTTGTTGTCCGAGCTCGGCGCGTCGCCGGACGACCACCGCCTGGGGGCAGGAATGGCGGCGCGAATTGAGGTCTTGACGGCGCGCGGCGAGCTCGACGAGGCGAAGGCCGTTGGCGAAGACCTGGAACGCAGGGCGAGACAGGCGGGGTGGGACGGATTTGTCCCGCAGGCCCACGATGCGCTGGGCGACATCGCCAGGATACGCGGGGACGCGGAGGCAGCTGTCGCCCACTACCAGGAGGCTCTGGCGGGTTACGCACAGCAGGGGCGCCGCAGTGAAGAAGCGCACATTTTCTTCGACCTGGCTGACCTGGCCGCACAGCGCGGCGATTTCGTGGGGGCGGCGACGCTCTATGGCCAGGGGCAGTCGATCTGTGCCGACATCGCCGACCGGCTGGGCGCTGGAACCTGCGCGTTGGGACTGGCGCGGGTTGCGGCACAGTCGGGCAGAGTGGCCGATGCCAAACAATTACTCGGGCAGGCCCAATCGATCTTCGAGTCCCATGGCAGGCAGGCGCAGTTGATGGAGTGCACCCACCTTCAGGGGGACCTGGCGCGCCTGTCCGGCGACCGGGAGGCTGCTGAGCGGTGCTACGATCGGGCGCTCGCGTTCTACGTGGCCGTGGGCTCTGGGAACGCGCCGCACGTGCGGCTGAGCCAGGCTTTCATGAACCTCGCGCTGGCGATGTTTGACGACGCAGCTGCGCAACTCGAACTGTGCATGCACGCGTTTGTCGCCTCCGGCGAGGAGGATGACCAGGGGCGCGTTCACGCCGCCTATCTCGCGGTGGCGGCGGCCGCGAGCGACTGGGCCGCGTGGGACACGCACATGGCCTCTGCACGGCAACTCCTGTCCGCCACCTCGCGCGTGGACCGCGATGTCGCCTGGGCGGCCAGATTTGCGTCGGGCCTCGCCGAGGTCAGTGGCGACGGCACCCGTGGTCGTGCCGCAGGCGAGCTCGCCGAAGCGCAGGAAGCGGCCATGGTCCGCTGACGAGTTGAAGATCCGCTGGGCGTTGTGCGGTTCCGTTCGGTCCGACTGGACGCCCGTGGGCGATGTGCCAATGTGGTGGTTCGGCCCAGGAGTTTCCGATGTTTGACCCGCGTTCGATTTCCCTCGTTGTTCTCGTGGCGTTCACGCTCGGACTCAGCGCTTGTTGCTGCCCATCGAGCGGGCCGAGCACCGCGTGCGAAGCCAAACTGAAGTATTCACGCAGCAACGCCTCTGCCCAGAAGCCGTTTCGAAGCTACGGATCCGGCAAGACGGAGGCGGCGGCGATCGACAACGCCTGCTGGGCCTACTGCGCCGTGGCCGACAAGAAGTTCGACGGGGTCTACCACAGCCACGCGGACAGCAAGAAGCACAAGGACAAGCTCAGCTGGTCCACCTCCCCAACCCGGGACCGCAAACTTCGCGCCGCCCATGAGGCCTGCATCAGCAGGTGCAACAAGGCGAGCAGGAAAGGGGCGGACGGCTTCTCCGCCGCCAAGACCGCGTGCGACATTCCGAGCGGCGAGCTCGAGGCGCACGCCAAGAAATGGAACAACTACAAATAGGATGTGAGGACCGCCCGCGCGTCGCGCCATTCACCTGGCCGGGTGCGGCGCGCCAGTCTGCCGGTGGTCCTCTGCGCGACGCTCCGCAAACAGCCGCTCCTCCAGAAGGAAGCGGGCAGCGGCAACGGGAAGGACCCCCACGGTGACCACCCCCACGGCCACACCACTCCCAGTGGCCATCGCCGTGCCGGCACAAATCAGACAAACGCCAAGAAGCGCCGGGTGCCGCACCCAACGAAAGAGGCCGTGCGACACGCGTGGGTGCTGGTCCAGGAGCGCCACGTCGTCGAGGAAGAGAGGTCCGAGTGTCGCGATGGCGACCGTCCGCATGGTCGCGCCGGCAGCGACGGCCAGCAGGCCAATGCAGACAAACGGCCAGGGGACGGGGGAAGGCGTGGCCAGCGCGGTCCAGAGCGCAGCGAGGCACACGGTCGCCTGGGTGACCGTGAGCCACCGCAACGCCACCTGGCGTTGGGGGCGCTGTACGCGGGCCCCTACGGCTGCCTCGGCGAGCGCCCATGCGACAAGCGTGGACAGCACCAGGGCTCCCCACAACCCGGCGCCGCCAAGCCACCATCCGGTGCCGAGCAGCAATGACTGCGAAATCGCGGCGAGGCCGCCCACGATTACCGGGGTTGTGACCACCGTCTCACCGGGTTTCTCGTTTGGGTTGAGCGAGAACCCGGTCAGGATTCGATGGCGCCCTGAGAATCCAGGATGCTGGTGTCCCAGGTCGATTTGCATCCCTGGCATTCGACGTACTCATTGAGCAGATCCAGCGGGATGAGCGGGATGAAGTAGAGCGTGAAGAAACGACGTTGCCGCTTCCAATTGTACTGGGTGGGACCACAATCGGGGCAGACGTAGTCGCCCTTCTTGTAGCTCATGGTCACGCTGCGGGTTCCGAAGAAGATCAGTCCGGGAGTCATCGCGGTCCTCGCGCGTCTCAGTCGAAGTCGAAGGAGCTTCGTCTGCGCCGTTTTGGGGGAGGGTTCTTGTACTCGCAGGCCTTCGCGTGGCCGAGCTTGCACGCCTTGGTATAGATGCGGCGGGCCTTCTGTTGGTTCTTCGGCACGCCCTCTCCATTGAACCACATGACGCCCAGGTCAAAGCAGGACTTCGCATGGTCAGCCTCGCAGCCTTTGTCCAGCAGCTTGCTCGCCTCCGGTGCATTCTTGGCGACGCCGTCGCCAGCCAGGTACATCAGCGCCAGGTGCCTGCATCCGCGCGGCTCTCCCAGGTCGCAGGCGGTGCGGTAGAGCGGTACCGCGCCGCGCTTGTCCTGCGCCACGCCGTGTCCGTCGGCCAGGGTCCATCCTGCGGAGTCACACCCGCGGGGATGGCCAGCCTTGCAGGCGGTGAGATAGAGCGCGGCCGCCTCCGATGCGTCCTCCTCCCCTCCCTCGCCCTTGCGGAGCATGACCGCCAGGTCAAAACAGGCGCCGGGGTGTCGACCGGCACACGCGGTCACAAAGTGTTTCCGCGCCTGCTCCAGGTCTTTGTCCACCTCAAAACCAGTGAAGTAGCGGGCTCCGAGGTTGTCGCAGGCGTCCACTACGCCCCGCTTGCAACCCCGCTTCGCTTCGGACAACGGCAGGGTCCGGCTGCGATCGGACAGAGGGCCCGTCGTGGCCTCCGGCGCCGCGGTGATTCCATCCAGCTCCGGGTTGGTCGGCTCGGGCTCGCCTGCCTTGGGCAACTCGGGTGAACCCAACCCATCACCGCAACAGCAGCCGCTGAGGGTCAGGGCCAGAAACAGGGCCAATGAGGACGTCGCCACGCGCATGCGGCAATCTACCAGCCAGCACCGATTCCGGCGAGTGGTCAGGGAAGTCCGTTGACCTTGCGGATGAACGCGTCCATGGCGACATCGGGCAGAATCCAGCGCAGGAAAGCGCCCATATGGGCATCCTTGCCTACGAGGTAGCGGGTCTTTGGACTGTCGGAGGTCAGCGCGTGTTCGATGGCTTTGGACACCAGATCGACCGGCGACGCGATGTCTTGCATCTTGCCCACCTTGCGCGCGAACGCGTCGATGATGTGGCCGTAGAGCTCCGTGCCGTGCTCGCCGAGATTTTCGGCCACCCGCTCGATCGTCTCTTCGCCCTTGCCCCAGATCTCGGTCTGGATCGCGCCGGGTTCCACACACGATGCGTAGATGTTCCAGGGTCGCATCTCCTGGCGCATTGCGTCGGTCAGGGCCTCGACGGCGAACTTGCTCGCGTTGTACGGCGCCATGAATGGCGTGACGACCTTGCCGCCCACAGACCCGATGTTGACGATGCGTCCTCCCTTGCCCCGGCGAATCGCAGGAAGGAACGCCTGGGTGGTCTGGACGAGCCCAAAGACGTTGACCTCGAACTGCCAGCGCAGCTCGTCGACATCGAGCAGCTCCAGCGGGCCGCCCACAGCGATCCCGGCATTGTTCACCACGCCCCACAATGGCGCGTCGCCAAGGACCGCATCCACCGTCGCCGCGGCAGACAGAATGCTGTCCTTCTTGGCGACATCCAGCTGGATGGGCGTGAGTCGGTCGCTGCCCGCCGCGCGCAGCGAGTCGGCATCAGCGTCCTTGCGGACCCCGGCGAAGACCTGAAAACCGCGCGCATCCATCCAGAGGGCGGCGGCGCGCCCAATTCCAGTGGAGGCGCCGGTGACGACGATGGCGCGGGGCGAAGCGGACAGGGGCGAGCTGGGCATGGGTCCTCCGTGGGTGGCGGATGGATAGGCGCAGTAGGGGACGGGTCAACCAGAAACCGCCCCAACCTTGAGCCGCCTCCCACACGGTGCGTATGATCCGTCGGTCCGCGGACACCAACCCGGAGCCCCATGAGTGACGCTACCTGTGCGTTTCATCCCGACAAGATCTCCGCAGATGTCTGCAGCCGCTGCGGTGATTTCATCTGCCTGGAGTGCCGCCGGTTCACGCCGGAGGGTGCGCTGTACTGTCCGAAGTGCAACCCGAATGAGGGTGCTTCCAAGGCGGGTCAGCTTAAAATACTTGGTATTTTGTTGATTGTGCACGGCGGCTTGTTGTTGTTCATGGCCCTCGTCGGCGTCGCTGGGGTCGGGATGACGGGGGCGATCACAGCGCAGATGGCGGGCGACCCCAGCCTGGCGAACAACCCCATGGGGGCCGAGGGCCTGGGCTATATGCTCTATGCCGTCTATGGGCTGATTGGCGTCGTGGCGCTGGTGTTGGGGCCGCTTCAGATCTGGGCTGGGATCTGCGCGATGCGTCGTCGCGGTCGGCGCGTCATCTTTGCGGCGCTGGTCGGCGGGCTCGCGGCGTTGATCACGGTCTATTGCGGGCCCACCACGCTGGTGTTGGCCATCTGGGGCCTCATTCTACTCAGCCGCGACGATGTGCGGCGCGCCTTCGAGGCGGAAGCCCGAAAGTAGCCGCCCACGCCCGGCCGAGGATGGCTATCCCGTGTGGCTGCGCCGTCGCGGGCCCGTGGAGCGCGGGGGGATGGTGCGGATGCGTGGCATGGAGGTTCGGGGGCCGGACTTGGGGCGCGGAAGGGCGCAGCGCGTCTCAAAACGCGAGCCTCGGGCCAACATCAACCCCACAACACGAGACTGACAGGGGCGCTCGCTTGAGTTGATCGCTGATCGGCGAGACAAATTGTTCGCTACCTAGCAGCCTGCGGCGCAATTCAAAACCCAAGTGATTTCAGGAACTTGCGGATC
>CALBXO010000236.1 GCA_937890335.1 uncultured Pseudomonadota bacterium
ACCCCACCTGGGCGACGCAGACCGCGCCTTCCTGCGCCTGCGACCCTTCACGGGCGCCGAGTATCTTCAGCGCGAGCTGGGGCCCCTTGGCGACGACCCGGTTATGTGGGAATCCGTCGATTCTGCGTTGCTCTGACTGCCGCAGGGGAGTGCCTTGACGCAGTGAGTCATCGGGCCGTCCAACAAGCTTTCCGTTACGGCGATCGCGGGGTAGTATCGGTTAAACACGGACACAGGCCCAAAGACGGTCGGGCCCCGTTGCTGCAAGCACTCAGATGAGGATCCTTCTGGTCGTGGCTCTGGCCCTCGCGGGCTTTCAGCTCGACGTCGATGGTAACGACGTACAGGCACAGTCACGCGCAAACCTGGACAGCGTCTCCTCCTCGCATCTGCCCACGCCGGACGTCCCCCGCCCGCCGCCACCCGCCGACGCCGGTGACGCAGACTCCAAACCCGTGGAAGACACGGTGCCAACCGCTGCCTCAGAGGCAGACACCGGCCCCGCCACGACCCCAAAACCGGCCACCGGATCCACCGGAGATGCTGGCGCGACGGGTGGAGCCGGCGCCGTCGAGATCCCCCGCGAGCCCGCGGCGACGTCCGCTCCCATCGAGGCGGCGCCGGATACACCGGGAGCGGACCCACCCGACGAGGGGCCCGCACAACCCGCAGCGGCGCAGAGCCCGCGTGACGGCGAGCCCGCAGACGACGGCGTGGACGCAGCGCGCCCCCAGCCGGACCAGCCCGCGGGTGGCGGCGCGCCAGCCGATGAACAACCTGGCCCCAACAAGCCGAATCCGACCGTCGGCCATGGAGCGCCCGACCGCCTCGCGGAAGGACCGGACGCAGGTGGCAACCCGGATGCGCCAGCCGCCCTGGCCCCTCCCGTGTCAGACCTCCGGCTCGCGCCAGATCCAACCAATCCCGAGCCCCCCGCGGCCGGCGCGGAGGCCACCGACGCCGAAGGTACGGAGGACGGCCCCGCCAAGCCCAAGGGCACCGGCGTGCTGAACATCTTGCTGCTTCTGAGCCTGATCATCGCGGCGTTCCTGACCACCCACTTCATCGTCCGCTTCGCGGGTCGGAAGTGGTTCCTGGCGTCGCCTGGACTGCCATACCTCGTCATTGGCGTCCTGATTGGGCCGGCGGTGTTCGACATCATCAGCGCCAGCAACCTCTCCAAGCTGCAGCCCGCCGTGATGGTCGGCATCGGAAGCATCGGCCTGTTGGCGGGACTCCGCCTGAACTTCAGGCGAATGCGCATGCTGCTGGAGTTTGAGCACCTGCGCTCGGCCGGGATCATCGGGACGTTTACCGCCCTGGCCGTGGGCATCCCCGCGTGCTTGCTGCTGGCCCGCTACGTCGGCGGTCAGTGGGTCACGTTTGATGAGCTGCGCTCGGGGGACCTGTCCAAGCTCGCCATCCTGGCCCCCATCGCCCCGCCGGTGCTTCTGATTGTCGCGACGGCGCTGGTGTCGGGCACCACGCCCATCCAGTACACGGTGGAACGCTATCGGGCCAAGGGCTGGATGAGCACGTTCGCGATCTATGTGGCAGAGTTCTCCGAGGTGCTCGGGATCTTGATGTTCAGCCTCGTGTTCGCCATCGCAAACAATGGCGCCACGTTCTTTGGTTTTGAGCTCGACCTGCTCTATTGGATCATCATTCAGATCGGCATCGGGATCCTTTTCGGGTTCCTCTTCACGTGGTTCATCGGCGGCGACGACGCCAAGGAGAAGCTCCTCGTCGCGCTGCTCGGCATCATCGTGTTCTCGTCCGGGGTGGCCTACTTCCTGCGCCTGAGCCCTCTGCTCATCACGTTCGTGGTCGGCCTCGTCCTGGCGAACTTCTCAGGCTTTGCCGAGCGAATCCGCGTGCGCCTTGAGGCGGTGGAGAAGCCGTTCTTCATCGTGATCTTCCTGTTCGCCGGCATGCAGCTGGTGCCGAGCATCACCTGGTGGAGCCTGGTCCTCATTCCGGCCTACGCGGCGCTGCGCTGGGGTGGCAAATACCTTGGCGGCGAAGTCGCCTTCCGGACCAGCCCGCGCGGTGAACACATCATCCGCGGCGTCGGCTCGGCGCTGGTGTCACAGGGTGGACTCGCCGTCGCAATGGTCCTGAGCTACATCCAGGTCGTGCGCAGCACACCCTCGGTGGGGTCGTCGCTCTACCAGGCGACCATGGCGCCCGGCTTCGCGGAGAGTGTCGAGAAGGGGGCGGCCGTCGCGGACATTCCGTCGCTGGACCTGGTCGGCAACGTGATTGACCCCGCCGTCAGCATCACCTCCATCGTGAGCACCGTAATCGTCGCCTCCATCATCATCAACGATACGTTCAGCTTCATCTCCACTCGGAACCTTCTCATCAACGCGGGCGAAATCGATCCCGACGTCGACGTGGTTCCCGAGGACATTTACGCCCATCCGGAATTGAATGACATGGAGCTTGTTCCACCGGAGGCTGCGCGCGGAACCACGCGCGCAACCGACGCGGCCTCGGGGGCCAGGCAGCCCGAATGAACATCGTCATCGTCGGAATGGGAGAGGTCGGCAAACACATTGCCCGCGTGCTCGTGCGTGAGGGCCACGACGTGGTCATCATCGACAAGAACCCCGCGGCTCTGTCCAGCGCGGAGGAGTCGCTGGACGCCATGGTGCTGCAGGGTCATGGCGCGGGCGCACGCACACTGCGGCAGGCCCGCGTCTCGGACGCGGACTTGTTCATCGCGGTGACCGACCACGATGAGGTCAACATCATCGCGGCGCTGCGCGCCAAGCAGATGGGTGCGCGAAAGACCATCGCCAGGGTCAGCAACGAGATCTACTTCGAAGACCACAGCCGCGGCCTGCATACGGATATGTTCGGCGGCATCGACCTGGTCATCAACCCAGAGATCCTCGTCGCCATCGAGATGCACAAGCTGGTCAGGTCGGCGGGCGCCGTCGCCGTGGAAGACTTCGCCAACAACCGCATCGAGATGGAGCACCTGCTGGTGGACACCGGCTCGGCCGTTCTCGGCAAGCCCCTGCGGGACATTCGCCTGCCGGAAAACACGCTGATCGCGGCCATCGAGCGGGACGAACAGCTCATCATCCCAAGCGGCAATGACATCATCCTGCCGGGGGACGCGGTGCTCGTCGTCGGCCGCATCGAGACGATGCCGGAGCTGGAGAAGCTCTTCAAACGGGAGCGAAAGCGGTTCACGCAGAAGGTCATCATCGTTGGCGGGTCGGACATCGGCGAGCACCTCGCCCAGAATCTGATTCGAGACGACATCCGCGTGGTCTTCATCGAGCAAGACAGGCAACGCTGCTACGAGCTTGTCGAGGACCTCGGCGACGACGTCACCGTCCTGCATGGCGACGGGACGGACATGCACCTGCTCGAGGAGGAGGGCATCGCGCAGGTCAACGTCTTCATCACGTGCAGCAAAGCGGACGAGGTGAACCTGACGGCGGCGCTGCTGGCCAAGAATCTTGGAGTGCCGCGCGCAATCGCGCTGGTCCACAAGCCAGATCTGGCCGGTGTCTGCGAGCGGCTCGGCGTGGACGTGACCTTGTCACCGCGACTCGCGGTGGCCCGGCAGGTCCTCAAATACGTGCGAGAAGGACAGATTGTCAGCCTGCGTCCAGTCCTGGACGGCCGCGGTGAGTTCCTCGAGTTCATCGCCATCGCCGGCTCTCGCATCGCCGGCAAACCCATCAAGGACGTAAATTTTCCACGGGGCGCCAACATCTGCGCCGTGCTCGGCAAGTCGGGGGCGTTTGTCCCACGGGGTGACGCGGTCATTCACGCTGGGGACCGCGTCGTGGTCTTCACGACGCCGAAGCTTCGGCAGGCCGTCGAGCGCATCTTCAAACGCCCCTCCATCCTGTCTCGCTGAGTCACCGTGAATTTTCGCCGCATCAGCCGCTTTGTGGGGTTCCTGCTTATGTTCCTGGCCGTCGCCATGAGCACGAGCCTGGCGTGGGCGTTTGCGCTGGACGACGCTACCAGCACCATCGCTGCATTTGTCGCCAGCGTGGTCATCACCGCGGTCGCCGGCACGGTCGCCTGGTGGGTTGGGCGCAACGAGCAGGGCACGATCTTTCGCCGTGAGGCCATGGCCATCGTGGGCCTCTCCTGGCTCTTATTGGGCGTCTTCGGCGGCCTCCCCTACCTGTTCGACGGCGCGTTCATCAACCCAGCTGACGCCTACTTCGAGACCATCAGCGGTTTCACAACCACCGGATCCACGGTGCTCAGCGACATCGAGGGGCTGTCCCACGCGGCGCATTGGTGGCGCGGCATGACCCACTGGCTCGGCGGCATGGGCATCATCGTGCTCTTCGTCGCCATTTTTCCCCAGCTCGGCGTCGGTGGGAAACTGCTGTTCCAGACCGAGGTCCCCGGCCCTATCACCGAGGGCCTGCGACCGAAGATCCGTGAGACTTCGATCGCGTTGTGGTGGATCTATTTCGGCCTGACAGCAGCGGAGGCACTCCTCCTGTATGTGTTTGGCCCCAGCGAGGCAGACGTGCTCGCCCAGGGCCTCAGCCCCAATGCCGTGATGGACGTTCACAACGCGGCCATTCACGCCATGAGCACCATGGCGACCGGCGGGTTCAGCACGTTGAATGCGTCCGCGGCGGGCTTTGACAGCGTCGCCGTCGACGCCATCATCACGGTGTTCATGGCCCTCGCTGGGGTGAATTTCGCCCTGTACTACGCGACCTTGCGCGGCAACTTCCACAAAGCGATTCGTGACCGCGAACTCTGGCTCTATGGCGGGGCGATCGCGCTGGCAACCATCATCGTCACGTTCGCCATCTGGCACACGGGCGAGGGCGCGGACGGCGCCAAGCACGCCACGCTGCTCAGCTCGTTTCGCTACGCGATCTTCCAGGTCCTGGGGATTGTCACGTCAACGGGCTTCGGCACCGACAACTTCAACCTCTACCCCCCCGTGGGTCAGCTCCTCTTGATCGCCCTGATGTTCATGGGCGGCATGGCGGGCTCCACGGCGGGCGGTATGAAGGTCTTCCGCTTCCTGGTCATGTTCAAGTCACTCAAGCAGCAGATCCACGAGGCGTTCCGTCCCAACCGCATCCACGTTGTCCGGATCAGCGGCCGCGTCATCGCCCCCACCGTCGTCCAGAGCATCCTGGCGTTCCTCGCCCTTGGGACCATCACGTGGATCGCGGCGAGTCTCTACCTGACCGCCCGTGGCATCGACATCGTCACGGCGACCACAGCCGTTGCGGCGACGCTGTTCAACATTGGGCCTGGGCTGGCCAGGGTCGGCTCCATCGAGAATTTTGGGTGGATGGCCGCCGACATCAAATGCCTCCTCAGCTTCTGCATGATCCTCGGACGGCTCGAGTTCTACGCCGTCCTGGTGCTCCTTGTGCCGTCCTTCTGGAGGGATTGATCCGACCGTGTTCCAGCCCGCCGCCAGCACCCTCAACGACGATGATTCGGTCGCTCCCGCGTGGGCGCGCAAATTGACGCGCGCGCCTTGTAAAGGCAGGCTAGCGGGACCCGATGCGTAAAATCTCGATCATCGTCGTGCTGCTGAGCGCCATGGTGCTCCTCCTCGGGTTTGAGGTGGTCCCGGAGACGGGGGCGTTTCACCCCAAGGTGCTCGCGGCGCTCGGCTTCATTCTACTGTGCGCCTACACGTTTGGTTCGATCGCCCAACGGGTCGGACTGCCGCAGGTGGTGGGGTACATCGTCACGGGGGTCCTGTTTGGGCCGCACCTGACCCGGCTCATCTTTGGCGCGGAGACCCAGGCACTCTTCAACGAGGGCGTCGTCGATGACATCAAGATCATCAACGGCCTGGCGATCGGGCTCATCGGCCTCACAGCCGGCGGTGAGCTCAAGCTCCACGAGCTCAAGAAAGACGCGCGCTCCATCGGGGCGATCATTGGCGCCCAGACTCTCATCACGCCGATCCTCGTCGGCGGCGGGATCTTCACGCTCGGCCGGCTCTTCCCCGACACGCTCCCGTTCCTGACGGACACCACGGCGCTGGCAGCCGCCGCGTTGATCTTTGGTACCCTCGCCGTGGGCACGTCGCCTGCGACCACGCTCGCCGTGGTGACGGAGACCCGCGCCAAGGGACCGCTGACCAACCTCCTCCTGGGCTCGGTCATCTCCAAGGATGCCACCACGGTCCTGGCGTTCCTCATCGCCATGCAGGTCGGCGTCGGGTGGGCCACTGGATCGGCGTTCGACGCGGGCGCGATCATCTGGGAACTCGGCATGTCCGTGGTGGTCGGGCTCGTGATGGGCTTTGTGATCATCGCGTACCTACGGTTCGTCGACGCCGAGCTGGTGTTGTTCACGGTGACCGTCGTGTTCGTCGGGCAGGCCCTGGCCCAGGCGTGGCATCTCGAGGCGTTGCTGGCCTTCATCGTCGCCGGGTTCATCGTGGAGAACGGTCCTGGGGGTCAGGGCGAGCGAATGATCCACGAGCTGGAACGGCTATCGCTGCCTGTCTTCGTGGTCTTCTTCACCGTGGCAGCCGCGCGGCTGGAGTTGGCCGCCCTGGCGGATTATTGGCCCATCGCGCTCGTGTACGTCGGCTTCCGTAGCATTGGCATGGTCGCCGGCACCTGGATCGGCACCAAGGTAACCAACGCGGCCCCCGTCGCCCGTGCACACCTCTGGTACGCGTATTTCCCGCAGGCGGGCGTGACTCTCTCACTGGCCGGACTGCTGGCGGGCAAGGTCATCTGGGCCGCCGAGTTTGAGACGATCGTCATGGCGACGATCCTCGTACACATCATCGTCGGCCCCATCCTGGCCAAGCTGGCGCTGACCCGATCTGGCGAGGGTGAGGGCAGTGACGAGACTGAGGACGCTTCCGATCCGGTGCCCCTGCACAAGATCGGTGATGTCCTGACCCCACCGCCGTCGGACCCAAACGCCCCCCGACCTGAGGCGTTTGGCGACATTGACCTCGTGGTCCCGGACCTGGAACACGACAGCCTCAACCAACACGCGACACGGCTGAAGGTGCGGCTGGAACGCATCCTCGCCGACACGGAGGAGACCTATTTCCAGGAGCGCGAGCGACAGCTGCGCGGGATGTTTCAGAAGGTGGAGGTTGCCGTCTACGAGGTGCTCCAGGAGTCGGCGGCCCGGCTCGAGGACCTGGATGAATTGTCGCGGGAGGTGCCCGCCGTCACGCCAGAGGGCGAAGTCCCCGCCTGGGAAGACCGCGAGGCGCTCAAACGCATCATCCGAGAGGGACGGGCGCACCTGGTCGAAGTGGTCATGGACATTCTCGTCGCCGAGGGCACGGAGTCCTCGTACAGCGAACCCACGGACCGGTTCCTCCAACAGTTCATCGGACGCGTCGATGAGACCTCGCGCGCCGACCGGATCGTCATCGAGGTGCCACAGGAGGCCGCGAGGCGCTCGCCTCTTCCCGGCGACTCCCGTTGGGTCCGCGCGGTCAAGCGGCTCAAGCGCCTGGTGTATCCGCTGGTTGGCCGGGAGCGGGCCGTCAACGTGGAGATTCTTCACCGCTGCATGCTGACCTTGGGTCTGCCAACCGAGCTCGTAGACACCGCCAATTTCCTCGGCTCCGAGCGCCTGTACATGTGGCGCAAGGTTCGAATCTTCTACGGCCTGGCCGACGACATCTACCAGGAGGCCTTGGAGCACCTGGACCGGCCCGACCTCGTTCTGGCGCCGCGTCTGAAGCCGGTCAGACCGATTCCCATCGCGACCACCCAGGAAGTCCGGGCGCTGAACCTCGCCGACTTCGACAGCTGGGCGGAGCCCACCAGCGTGGACATCGCCCTCATCGAGGACGCGATCGCCGCCGAGCCGATGGAGCGCCGGAACGCGGCGAACACCACCCTGGCGATCCACGACCTGGCGGCGTTCTTCGAACACCGCGTGGCGGAGCTTCGCGAGGACGGCGAGCGTGCTCGAACGGACATGAGCAGCTTCGCACTTGACACCCGGCGACGCCTGGCGATGAGCGTCGCGAGGCCGTACGCCAATATGGTGGCCTCGATGCACATCGCGGGCACCTTTGAGCTGCCACAGCGAGCGCTCACACCGTCCCGGCGATTCGAGGAGTACCGTCTTGGCCGGCAGGGCATCCTCGCGGCGGTGCAGAACTGGCGCACCCTCAACACCGGGTTTGCCAGCAGCATCGCCCTGGAGCTCGAGGTCCGCCGGGTGGAGTCTCGGCTGCGCGAGGTTCTGCTCAAGACCCTCGAGGACATCGATCGCGAGCTGCTGTCGACCCTCAGCTACCACGCTGCGGAGTTCGGAGAGCGCGTGGTGGAGGCCCAGCAGCGGCTGGAGCTGGCCATCTCGCCCGGGGGGCAGGTCGCCGCGGCCCGGAAGGCGGTCGTGCAGGAGCGGGCGCTGCTGCTGGCGTTCGTGCACGAGACCGCGCTGGCCGACATCCACGAGCTCCGGGAGAGCCGCCGTTTCTCACACCTCATCGATCGGCTGATGAGCAGTCTCCAGCACATTGTGGAGGACGGACCGGAGATCATCCGCATCGCCACGCGCGACTCCGCCGCCATCACGGACGGGGGCAGCATCGAGGGTCTGGAGGTCCTGGAGATTCCGCTCCAACAGGTGCTGCGCGAGGCTCTCGAGCGCGAGGTGGCCGTACACCTCAGCGACGTGGAGCTGCGCCTAATGGGCCTCATCGAGCGCGTCGCTGCCGAGATCCTCGAGGTCAGCCGAATCGTCGGCTTCAACCTGGAGGCCGCGGCGGCGGAGCTGCAGAGCGCGACCGAAGTGCCCATTCCCGAGATGGACTTCACCGGCCCGGCGGCGAACGGCCGCCGGCGCAAGAACCGCACACAGCCCACTCGCACAAGTGAAGGCGAGCTCACGATGGCAGGGGTCGAACTGCCCGCCGAGTTCGCCATCGGCGGCCTCGAGCGTGCCGCGGAGCGTCTGGACCTCCTCTCCGAGCGCGTCGAAACCGAAGGCAACGGGATCGAGGACTCGATTCGGCTGGAGGCCGTCAAGCAGATACGGCAGGTGCACGAGCTCCTGAGCGAAGGTTCCCCGCAGGCGCTTCGGCGCTTCCTGGCACAACGGGATCTGGCCCACGGCGCTGGGGAGATCGCGGAGCAGGCGGGGTTCCTGACCAGCTGGACGCGCACATCCTACCAGTGGTTCAAGGAGAAGCTGCGCCCGGTTCGCGACGACCTGCGCGCCGAGCTCAGCGACGCCCCGGCCGAACTCGGCAGCCAGCATCTCTACGGCGAGGCCGCGCGGCTTGAGGAGCTGCTCGAGGTCTGGGATCGCGGCAACCTGCCGGAGATCTACCGGCGGCTGTTCAGCCCGACGCCCACGGACGTGGCGGACTTCTTCATCCCGCGCAACGAAATCCTGGACGACTTCCGGCGAGCGGCAGTCCACTGGCTGCAGGGCCATGTCTGCACCATCGCCATCGTCGGCGACACGGGCTCCGGACGAACCAGCTTCATTGACTACGCCCTGCACACCACGCTGGAGGGCCTTCCCACCATGCGCCGGTCGCTGAACCGGACCGTGTCCAGCGAGGAGCGGCTGGCCGAAGAGCTGTCGGCGCTCGCCGGTGGCAAGGTCGAGAAGGACCTGGACCGTCTCAAGCTGCGCCTGCGGAACCGAAAAGACCGCACGGTGGCAGTGGTGGAGCAGGCTGAGCACCTCTTCCTGCGCAGCGTCGACGGAATGGAGACACTGCGCCGCTTCATGTGGATGGTCGGCGAGACCAGCGACTCCGTGCTGTGGATCCTCAGCATGAACACCCACGCGTGGCGGTACCTCGACAGCGTCATGCACGTCAGCGACACGTTCACACACGTCCTCCCACTGCGGGCGCTGGACGCGACGGAGCTCGAGAGTCTGATCATGACCCGTCACCGCGTCAGTGGGTACCGGCTGGTCTTTGACGAAGACCTGCACGGGATCCGCAAGCTGCGCCATGTCCTGGAGGCGTTCCTGCCCGGCCGCGACGAGGATGACGATCCCCAGGAGCTGCTTCGCAAGACCTACTTCGAGCGGCTGCACGACATCAGCGGCGGCAACCCAATGCTCGGCGTCTACCACTGGCTGCGAAGCGTCTCACAGCTTGAGAACGAGCCGGACCTGCTCCACGTCTCGCACATTGAGCCTGTGGACCTGGAGTTCCTCGCGCAGTTGGACACAGAGAAGCTGCTGGCGCTGGCCAATGTGGTTCTTCACAATGGCCTGAGCATCAAGGAGCTCGCCGACGTGTTTCGCATCGAACCCCAGGAGGCCCAGGCCATCCTCGGGTTCCTCAAGGGGCTCCGGCTGCTGTACGTCGATCCCGGCGCGGAGAACCACTACCGGATCCACCGGGTTCTGACCGGTGCCGTCGTGGACCACCTCAAGACCCACAAGATGCTGTGAGGGCCGTCGGATGAACAGCGAGCCGTTCCTGTCACCACTGCCCGGTGTGCTGTCATCGCTGACGGCGCCGCTGCTCGAACACGGCCTCGAGGTCTCGCTCGTCCTCATGGGCGCCTGGAGCTTGAGCAAGGCGCTCCAGTTCTTCATCGACCGCCGCGCTCGCCGTCCCGGCGGACGCGATATATGGATGGTCAAGCACCAGCCGCTGCTGCGGCTGGTGATCTGGGCCATCGCGTTGGCGATCGCCATCGCCGTGCTCTTCACCGCGTCCGTCGAGGTCTTCGTCATACTGACCGTGCCATTTGGAATTGGGCTGGGTCTGGCGTCGCGCGATGTCATCCGAAACCTGATCGCCGGCGTGATTGTCGGGATCGATCGAGATTTCGAGATCGGTGACGTGATCCGGGTCCGCGAGACGGAGGGAGAGGTGCTCAGCATTGGGCTGCGCGCCCTGAAAGTACGTCGCCACGATGGGCATGTGGTGGAGATTCCCAACTCACATCTGCTGCTGCACCCGGTCAGCAACGTCACGCCCGATACGTCCGACGCGCAAACGCGGATCGAGATCACGCTGCCGGGCGACACGGAGGTAGCCTTGGCGCGAAGGATCGCCTATCTTGCCGCCGCGGTCAGCCGGTACGCGTCGCCACGGCGGGCGCCGGAGGTGTTCGTGGACACGCCTTTCGACCGCGTTTTCCTGGTGCGGTTGACGGTCGTCGGGTTTGTGTTCGACCCCGCGTACGAAGACCACTACCGCAGTGATGTGATTGAGATGATCCGGGATCGACTGACCTCGACCCCCGTGTTCGACAGCGAATGAGCCAAGCCACGAGCCCTCCCTCCCCGCCCACACTTCCGACCGCGGCCCATGTCGCGGTCGTGGTCGCGTTGACCTTGCCACTGCTGGTGGTCGCGCAGTGGTCTGTCGGTTTCTGGGAGCCCTGGGAGACGACCTGGGCCGAGATGGCGCGGGAGATGGCCGAGGGCGGTTCCTGGTTGCATCCGACATTGGACGGTAAGTCGGTGCCGCGGCCGCTGCTCCCACTCTGGCTGATGGCCACGGGCTTCAAACTCGGCGGTGGCGCCGAATGGGCCATGCGCCTGCCGTTCGCGCTGTGCACCACCGGGACAGGTCTGGCGCTTTTTGCGTGGCTGCGCCGTCCGTTCGGCAACCTCCGTGCCGCCCTGGCGGGCCTGGCGGCGGTCAGTTGCCCTCTCCTGTTTCTGAGCGGAAGCTCGCTGGCCGGCAACGCCACCGCGATGTTCGCCATCGCGCTGGCCTTTTGGGCGTGGGGCGGTCCCGACGACAAGCCCGCGTGGCGGTCTGCATTGTTTGGGCTGGCCCTGGTGCTCGGCGTGGCCTCGTTTGGGCTGTGGGGCCTGTTCCTGCCCCTCGGCGTTGTGTGCGCCGTGGGCATCGCCCGCAACGGTACTCCGGCGCGGACTGTCATCAGCGCATCGGCGGCGGCTGTCGCGATCGCGTTGGTCGTCGGGTGGGGCGCGTGGCAGGGTTGGAATCCGCGGGCCATGCAGATCATTCAATTGGCGGTCCCGCTGGCGGTGCTCGGCGCGCTCGTCGGTGCGGCCTGGGATGCCGTGAAACTGCCCGCAATCCTTGTGGCGGGGGCAGGAACGCTGGGTCTTTGTTTTGCCTACGTGGCGGCGGGCGACACCGCGGTGGTGACCGAGCGCTCCATCCCGGTGGCCTCCTTCCTCCTCGACAACCACGTGGTCACGCCAGGCGCGCTGGACGCGCATGTGAGCTTTGATTTCTGGGTCCGCCAGCTGGGTTTTTCCACCTTCCCGTGGTTCGCGCTGCTGCCCATGGGCCTTGTCTGGGCAGCTCGGCCCCAGGACGAGCAGGAAGCGGTCGGCGCGGAGGTGCACACCGTGCGCCGTGCGCTGGGCGCGTGGTTCGTGCTCGGCGGCCTCCTGGCACTGTTCCTCGGTAGCGTCCACGAACACTACCTGCTGCCAATGGCGCCCGCCGTGGGCGCGATGGCCGCGCTGGCCGCCACCGACGAAGATCTCTGGGAGTACCTGCGCAGCCGGCCATTGCTCGGCCGTATGCTGGGATTTGCCGCGGTGCTGGGCCTGCTGTTCATGGCCAAGGACCTGGACCGCTACCCAGCGGAGCTGCTCGGCGCCCTGCTGACCGACGGTAAGTTTGAGGCCCCCGACTCCTTCGCGCTGGGCCGGTCACTCAAGATGCTGCGCTACAGCCTGATGGGTGTGACCGCGTTCTGGTTCTTTGGTGGACCCGCGCTCGCCACCAGGCTGTTGCCAGGCCCAGTCGCCGTCTTTGTGCAGCGACGCCTGTCGTTTGGGGTGGCGCTCGTCGCCGGCGGGCTGGCGTTCATGGCGCTCAGCGGACTTGTGTGGGTGCCCCAATTGAGCAACCACCTCAGCACCAAGGGCCTGATCCAGAGCCACGAGAGGTTCGCCGCAGAGGGCCAGCCGTTGCGCACCTTCCAGGTCGGCGCGCGCAACGCCAGCTACTATCTTCGCGACGTGGAGCGCATCGAGACCCAGACGGAATTCCGGGACGCGTTCCTCAAGGACGACCCCATCTTCGCGGTGATCCCCAGGGACCGACTCAGCGCCCTGAACTACGAGGTGCGCAAGGCCAAGAAGCCCCGCCGGAACCTGGTGGTGCTCGACGACCGCAGCAGCCGCTTCCTGCTCGTGTCCAACCGGGAGGTGGACGGGCAGGCCAACCTGTCCCTGGTGGCGGCGTCGATCTTCGAGGAACGGCCCAAGCCGGTGAACCAGGTGGTCGTCAAGGATGAGGAGGGCGCCCGCGCGTACACCCAGTTTGACGGCAAGCTCCAGCTGATTGGCTACGAGACCTGGCATGAGGACCAGGTGGACCGCTTTGGAGCGCCCCTGCCGGGCCAGCGCGAGGCAGCCAAGGCCGCCAAAGACAAAGGCCAGGACCCCGAGTTCAGGACCGGCGAGAAGATGATCGTCCGCTACTATTTCAAGGTGCTCAAGCGGGTCACCTCAAGCCAGAAAATCTTCCTGCACGTCGACTACCCCGGGACGCGCATCAACGGCGACCACATCCCCAACAATGGGGACTTCCCCACCAACCACTGGCTGCCGGGTGACTACGTCACGGACACGCAATGGGTGGACGTGGAGAATGGCTCGAGCGCCGGAACGTACACGCTGTACATGGGGTTCTTCCTGGGCAGCAACCGCATGAAGGTCACGCCAAAGGCCGCGCACGACGGCAGCGACCGCATCAAACTCGGCACGATTCAGGTCACCAGCTTCTAGATTCGGAGGACTCTCATGGACGCCCTCGCCGGACTCGGCGCCATCCCATACTTTACCCTCGGCCCCTGGGAGATCCTCGGCATCCAGATCCAGGGCTTTGGCCTGATGGTCGCCATCGGGGTTACCCTGGCCTACAACGTCGGCAGCTGGCTTGCACCACGACATGGCCTGAGCCGCGACAAGATCCAGTCGCTGATGCTCGCCATGTTGATCTGCGGGTTTCTGGGCTCTCACGTCATCGACCTGCTGCTCTACCACCCCAAAGAGGTCTTTGAAGATCCAAAGATCCTCTTCAAGTTTGGCAGCACCCTGTCGAGCTACGGCGGCATCATCGGCTCCACGTTGGGCATGCTCTGGTGGAAGATCCGGTTCAAGGAGCCGCTCATGCCGTACCTGGACGCAGCGTCGTTCGCGCTGCCGGCCGGCTGGTTCTTTGGCCGCGTTGGCTGCGCCGTAGTGCACGACCACCCAGGTGATCCCACGGATTTCGCGCTGGCCATCGTCATGAAGGACGGCGTGGCGCGCCATGACCTGGGCTTCTACGAGGCCATGTGGTGGATCGTCATCCTCGGCATCTTCTGGACGCTGCTCATGCTCGGCAAGGAGCGATGGCAGCAGCGACCCGGTTTCTTCCTGGCCCTGCTCCCCATCGTCTACGCGCCCATCCGCTTCGTCCTGGACTTCGCGCGGACCAACGACTCCACCTACTTCGGGCTGACGCCAGCCCAGTACATCAGCGTCGCAGCGCTGATTTTTGGCTGCACCCTCATGTACATGTGGGCGACCAAGCGGACGATCCAGCTGCCGCTGTACGTCCCCAGTCCAGAGGACGAGTCAGACGACGACGGGGACAAACCGGTCCCCGCAGGTCCGATATCCAAGAGAAAAGGCAAGGGCAAACGGCGCTGACGCCGTCCTTCCGCACCCCCGGCTCCATCTATGATCTCCATCAACGACCTCGGCAAGAGCCACGGCGCGCAGGTATTGTTCAACGGCTTCAGCCTCCAATTGGGCATGGGCCACCGCTACGGCGTCGTCGGCGCAAACGGCTCCGGCAAGTCCACCATCCTGCGCATCCTCGCCGGTGAGGAAGAGGCGAGCGCCGGCGAGATGAACGTGCCAAAGAAGGCGCGAATCGGTTGGCTCAAGCAGGACCAGTACGCCTACGACGAGGTGTCGATCCTCAACGTTGTCATGATGGGCAACGAGGAGCTCTACGCCGCAATCGTGGAGAAGGACGCCCTCCTGGCCAATGCCCATCTCGAGTTCGACGGGGACCGCTACGCGGAGCTGGAGGACATCGTCATGCGACACGACGGCTACGCAGCCGAGTCACGGGCGGCGGAGATTCTCGAGGGTCTCAACATTCCCGAGTCCAAGCACCGTGAACCCATGAGTGTGCTCTCGGGTGGGTTCAAGCTGCGCGTACTTCTGGCCCAGGTCCTGGCCGGCGACCCCGATGTGCTCCTGCTCGATGAGCCGACGAACCATCTGGACATCCTGAGCATCCGCTGGCTCGAGAAGTTTCTCACGAGCTACCGCGGCTGCGCCATGGTGGTCAGCCACGACCGAAAGTTCCTCAACGGTGTGTGCACACACATCCTGGATGTGGACTACGAGGTGGTCACGCTCTACCGCGGCGACTACGACACCTTTGAGGTCATGAAGGCCGAGGAGCGGGGCCGGCGAGAGGGTGAGAACGACAAGCGCGAGCAGGAGATCGCGCACCACAAGAAGTTCATCGACAAGTTCAAGGCAAAGGCCAGCAAAGCGCGACAGGCCAACTCCAAGGCCAAGCGCATGGCGAAGATCGTCATTGAAACGCTGGCGCAGAGCTCCCGGCGCTATCCGAACTTCAAGTTCGAACAATGCAGGGCATCCGGCAAAGAGGTCCTGTCCGTCAAACACGTCCGCAAGGCCTACGACGAATTGGTCGTGTTGGACGACGTGTCCATGACCATTGACCGTGGTGACCGTGTCGCTGTGATCGGTCCCAACGGCATCGGCAAAAGCACCCTGCTCAAGATCGCCCTTGGAATCATCGACGCCGACGACGGCGAGGTCGAGTGGGGCTACGAGACACACCCCGGGTACTTCAGCCAGGACCACGAGGACCTGCGCGCGGGGGAAAACGACACGGTCCTGAGCTGGCTGTGGGACTTCAAGAGCGAGCAGGGTGCGGGCTGGGTCCGCGGCAGGCTCGCGGAGGTCCTGTTTGACCAGCACGACGTGGAGAAGAAGGTGCGCCACCTGTCCGGCGGCGAGTCATCACGTCTGGTTTTTGCCAAGCTCGGCGTTACACAACCCAACGTCATGGTGCTGGACGAGCCGACGAACCATCTGGACATGGAAGGCATCGAGGCCCTTGCCGACGGCCTCAAGAGGTACGACGGCACGATGGTATTCGTCAGCCACAACCGCTGGTTCGTGCGACAGGTCGCAACCCGGATCCTCGAGATTCGCCCGGACGGCCTGCACGACTACCGCGGCACCTACGACGAGTACCTGCAACACTGCGGCGACGACCATCTGGAGTAGCAGGCGCGCCTTGTTCGCGTGCGAGCGAGCGCAGCGGCCTGGCTGATGTGAGCGCTCGGACCGGCTACGGCTGGCCACGTACCCAGCGGCGCGCCTTGTGGTCCCAATGCCGGTCGCGAGGCTCATCGTAGAAGTTCTTCTTGGGCGCAATGGCTGGCGGAAGCGGCTCCATGGCGACGCCCTCCCAAGCCGTTACCTCTGACAATTGACGCGCAAACTCATCTGGGTCGGAGGTTGGCTTGAGGCAGACCTGCCGCTTGCAGACATAGGCCGTCACCTTGCCGCCAATCGCGACCTTGCCGTCCACCAACGGGCTCAGTGACTTCATCGCGTCCAGGTGGATGCCCTCTACCGTGCTCAGCAGCACGCGGTTGGGGACATAGGTCCGCGCAAGGACGCGCAGCAGCGGCCGGTTGTCCGCCTGCGGGTCGGGTTTCACGATGACGATCTGCTTGGGCTCGTCCAGGTAGAAGTCCAGCGCCCCCAGCATCTTCGGCACGCTGGATCCACCGCGCTCCAGGACCACGCCAAAGGCGCCCAGACCCTTCTCCGCCATCGCCCGGTACTTCTCGTTCTGCGTCAGCTCGTGGAGGCGCAGCAGATTGCCGATGGCGATGGAGTTGCCGGAGGGCCTTGCTCCGTCGTAGTCGGGCTTCTCCCGGATCAGTAGGTCGTCGGCATTGCCACCGGCCATCCAGTAACCGCCCTCCTTTGGGTCCCAGAACTCGTCCGCCAGCGTCTGGTGAAGCGCGATGGCCGCGGTCAGGTATTTGACGTTGGCGGTGGCCTCAAACAGGTCCAACATGCCGTAGGCCAGAAACGCGTAATCATCCAGCACGCCGTCGTGACTGGCCTTGCCGTCCAGAATGACCCGCTGGAGCTTGCCGTCGGTGTAGAGCTCGGCGAGCAGGTAGTCGGCCGCCTTGGCGGCGGCTTCGATGTACCGCTGCTTCTCGAGCACCAGCCCCGCACGGCTGAGACCAGAGATC
>CALBXO010000237.1 GCA_937890335.1 uncultured Pseudomonadota bacterium
GTGGACGAGTGGATGGAGGGCGGGACGCGGATGAGTTTGAGCCGTGAACAGATGGAGACCGGAGAACTCGCTCGCGTCCTCCATGACCCGCTGGTGGCGCGCCGGATCCGCCGTCAGTACCACCTGAGCGAGCCTGCCTGCCCGCCGACGTCGACGCTCCCCGGGTGGCCGGGCCACACGCTTGCAGCCGCCAGTTGTGCGTTCAAGCGGCTGAGGGAGCTCTGGTCGGGTTGACGGCTGTCGCGGCAGAAAAGTTCTCTACTGCAGTTCACTTTTGGCAACTCAGGAGTTGGTGGGTCGGACAGCGCGACACGGCTCGTCGCTCTGTCCGGCGAAACTCACACCGCTGCGATGAGGAGACACCGATGTACGCGAACGATCTGGAATACCTGGAAGACGAGTTGAATTGGCTGACCGCCCGGTGCGAGCGCATGGCGACGCAGAGGGCGGTGGCGGAGGGGGCAGATGCCACCTACTTTTCACACCGAGACGAGGACCCGAAGGTCCTGGCCCGGCGACTGAGCGCGCAACGCAAGGCCGAGGCCGCGCTGCGCAAGAAGATCGATCGGCGCCTGACGGCCCACAAGAAAGCTGAGCGACCGATGGCGCTGGATCGATTGTGCGCGATGCACAGCCTGGACGACTTCGAGCGCCTCATTCTCATCGCCACGGCCGCGTCGGGGTTCTCCCAGCGCTTTGGCGAGCTCTTCTCGGACGCCTTCATGATCGCCGGGCCTACGGTGGAGACGATGTTCCGGCTCGCCGAGTTGGGGTTTGCCGAGTGCGTCCGGCGGCGCGCCACCTTCCGCAGCGATGCGCCGTTGGTGCGCGAGGACCTGATGACCCTCGACGTGCGCGGTCGCTACACGTCCCCGGAGGACCTGCTCGCGGCGGCGCTCCAGGTGACCCCGCGAACATTCGCGTACCTCACAGGCGCCGAAGGGCTGACCGACGAGTTCATGGAGTTCTCCTCCCTGGAGAATCCGCTGGCGACGCTGGACCAGGTGGTCATCGGCGCTGAGCACAAGGCCCAGGTGCTCGCCGCCGTGGACAATCACGACCGGTACCTGGAGTACCGCGCCACCTGGGGAATCGACGAGTGCGTGCGCTACGGACGCGGGGTGATTCTCCTGTTCCACGGCCCGCCGGGAACCGGCAAGACCATGCTGGCGCATGCTGTGGCTGACCGGCTCGGCAAGCGTGTCCTCACCGTCGACATCCCAACGTTGATCAACCATGCCGGCGCCGACCGCGTGTTGCCGGGCCTGTTCCGAGAGGCGCGTCTGCGCAACGCCGTGCTCTTCTTTGACGAGTGTGAATCCGTGATGGGGTCGAGAAGGTTGGGCAACCAGCTGATGACGCAACTGCTCACCGAGATCGAGCGATTCGAGGGCGTGGCCGTGCTCGCCACGAACATGCCCGAGATGCTCGACGAGGCGCTGGAACGGCGAATCCTCGTGCGCATTCCGTTCGCGAAGCCCGACCGGGCCGCCAGGCTGCGCATCTGGGAGCAGCACCTCCCGGACGCCGTCCCCCTCCAGGACGACGTCGATCTCGACGCGCTCGCCGAGCGATATGATCTGGCCGGCGGGTACATCAAGAATGCCGTGCTCGTGGCGGTTGCTACCGCCGTTCACGAGCAGGCCGAGCCCGTGGTCTCCATGGCCCATCTGATGGACGCCGCCCGGTCCCAGTGTCGGAGTGTGTGGTCCAGCGAGGACAGCCGCATCGTCTACCCAAAGGTGAGCCTCGCAGACGTGGTCCTGCCCGACGACCTCACCGTCCAGGTACACGAGCTGGTGGACGGCGCGCGCCACCGCCGCCGCATCCTCGAGCAGTGGGGAATCGGCGAGCGGCTCAGCTACGGTACGGGACTGTCTGCGCTGTTCCATGGACCGTCGGGTACGGGTAAGACGTTGTGCGCCGAGGCCGTCGCGGGGGAACTCAACCTACCGTTGCTGCGCGCCGACGCCTCCACGCTCTTGTCCCGTTGGGTAGGCCAGAGCGAGCGCAAGGTGAGCCAGCTGTTTGACGACGCCAAGGCGGAGGGTGCCGTGATCTTCCTGGACGAGGCAGACAGTCTTCTGCGCGCCCGGAGCGACGACGCCAGCATGCACGACCAGCGTCTGGTCAACACGTTGCTCACGCGGCTGGAGGCCCACACGGGCCTGGTCCTGATGGCCACAAACTTTGCCGCGGGTCTCGACGATGCCCTGTCGCGCCGCCTGACGTACAACCTGGCCTTCCCACTCCCCGACCGGGCTGGCCGCGCGTCCATCTGGCGCACGCACCTCCCGGCAAAGGCCCCCGTGGCCGACAATGTCGACTTCGACAGCCTCGCCGCGGTCATCCTGTCTGGCGGTGAAATCAAGAACGCGGTCTTCGCCGCCGCGTTCCGGGCTGCTCGGGGGGACGGCCTCATCACCATGGAGCTGCTGGAGACCGCTGCGCGCGAGCAGTGCTCGGACGTCCGCGGGACGATGGGGTTTGCCGCGTAGCCTCATGACGACCGACCGAGCCCAATGGAACCGAGACTGGAGGCACCTCCAGGCCGCACTTCCGCTCCTCCTGGAATCTGGCGAGCTCCTGAGTACGCACCCTCGCTGCTACGCGAGCGCGCCCCTCCCGGCACTCGTTTCGTGCCGAGGGCGCGGCGGGGGCCGGCTGCCACTGGGCGTGTTGGTTGAGCTGTGGGACTCCGGCGGATTCCACACATCGTGCCCCGCCTGCGGCTCTCGGCTGTACATCGTCAACGTCTGGGCAGACGACCGCACTCATGAGCACATCCTGACCGGGGTCTGCGTGTCGTGTCCCGATCCACAGACAACGATCTTCGCCTCGCGCTCCGAGTACGGGAAGGTGTGGGACGCTCTCTATGAGGCCCGATTGTGGCGGGACCGACAGCCGCCGGGCTCCGAGAAGGTCTGGCCACACGGCGCTCCGCCACTGGCATCGGCCATTCGGTGTCTGCGGGCCTCGGCACGGAGGCGTTGTCGAGACGATCTGCCCCGCGACCCAAGTGATGGGTTGGACCTGCCTTTGTTCGGCGGCCGCGGAACATGACCGCTGGTCCAGGTCTGGTCCAGGTCTTGCGGACCGGGCCTTCAGCTCGTCCGCTGGATGCGCCTGCGCGGCCCCTCAAGTTCAAGATTCGACTGAAATCCGCACGTTCTCAGTTCACTGTGGACCGGTGGAGAGTAGGTGGTCTCAGAGGGACCATACCGTGGCTCGAAAGGAACATTCTGAACCATCCGGAACGCCCGGTGGGCGTGGGAGTTGATCATGGCAAAGGTAGCTCGCAGCTGCATCGGCAAGAGCAACTCGGTGGGGGGTGTGACGCCGCCTGTGAAGGTCACCCCCACGCAGCGCAAAGCTCTGCTTCATGCTTGCAGCGTTGACTATGGCCTCGACCGGAGCATGTACAGCGCCAGGACGTTCCGCGCCCAGCTAGACGGTGGGCTGCTCGCTCCGGAGGATGAGGAGGACGAGGACTCTGAACTGGTCATCACCCAGGAGGGAAGTCGAGCGCGTGCTGACCAACGGCTGACTGCCAGGTCACATCGGCATCAAGCAACCCGCAAGGCTGCCTCAAGGTCGCTGACACATTCGGGGAACCATGTCACTCGTGGCCGTTCCGCGCCTGCGGGCGACATGGTACATCTAGGGTGGTTGTCCAAGGAGATCCCACATGTTGCGCTGGCACTTGACCGCTACTCACGCCAAGGATTGGTTCCAGTACGCTTGCGAGCGCAAGTTGGCTTTCTCGGCCATCCGCGGTGACGGAGGCGAGGCCGCCGCCCTGTGCCTGCCCAAGGCAAAGCCTCTCGATGGAGTGATGCTGCGGTTTGGCCGGGAGTTCGAAGTCCAGGTCGTCGACCACCTCGAGGGTGAGGTCGGTGCCGAAGTGATTCACCACGAGAGCCGGAATGGGTTGGGCGAGTGGGAGAAGTTGGACGCCGAACGCACGCTCGCAGCCCTGCTGAAGCCGCCGTGCCCCGGTTATATTCACCAGGCCGTTCTCGATGCTGAGGTTGACGCGGGAGACCTCGACGCGTGGTGGATGCCGAGGCCCGATGCCATGACCCTCGGGAGAAACTACGTCGACCTGATTCGCATCGAGCCAGGAAACCCGCCAACCGCGGTGGTGATCGACATCAAAGCCTCCCGTGTATCTCGCCTGTTCCATCAGACGCAGGTGGCCTGGTATGCAATGTTGCTCGAGGCCATGATCCAACGCGATCCTCGCCTTCGAGGGCAACTAGCGGTCTCTGCTTACGGAGAAATCTGGCACCTGGGGTCCGGCGATGGACTCCTCTGGGAGGTGGACCGATTCCCACTTGCGCCGTTTCGGCGTCAGATTCGGTCATTCGTGGGATCCGTGTTGCCACGCTTGGAGCTCACACGTCCGGGCTTCGACGCGTGGCAGGTGCCTCGATTTCACCTGTACCACAAGTGTGAGCAGTGCCCGTATTTCTCGGCCGATAGCACAGTGGATGGTTCTGGCTACTGTTGGCAGTCGGTCGAGGGGGCTAACCCCAATGCCGATCACTTAGGCGTTGACGTCGTGATGTCCGCCCGGCGGGTTCAACT
>CALBXO010000238.1 GCA_937890335.1 uncultured Pseudomonadota bacterium
AGGGCGACGAGGGAACGTTCGGGCTGGGCGATTCCCGCGACATCATCGATGCAAAGCCCGGCACTGGTATGGGCTATGGCCAGGGCACGGGTGGCCTCGGTCTGCGCGGCACGGGCCGCGGGGGCGGCGGCTCGGCCTACGGGCGCGTTCATGGCCTCGGGCGGATCGACACCGGCGGGGGCAAGGGCGTCGCGGGGAGAGTGGGCCGCAAGACGCGCAGGGTTCCAAAGATCGTCGTGGGACGGCCGGTGGTGATGGGGTCGCTGGACAAGAGCATGATCCAGCGCGTAATCCGGCGCCGGACCAATGCGATCCGCCATTGCTACGAGAGAGAACTCCAGCGAGACCCCATGCTCGCGGGGCGCGTCATCGTGCAGTTCACAGTGCACAACGGACGCGTCGTGAATGCGGTGCTCAAGTCGTCCACACTCGGCAGCCCGGCGGCAGAGAACTGCGTCGTCAAACAGATCATGCGCCTCCGGTTCCCGACTGCGCCGGGCGGCGGAGTCGTGACCATCAGCTATCCATTTGTCTTCACCGGTGGCCCCGGGCAGTCGTTCGCGGGGCTCGCCAGGAGTCAGGACAGCCTCGATCCGTACCGGCGCAGCCAGCTCATCGGCTGGTGGCTCGACCAGAACGCGCGCAAGAAGGCCCTGATCTACCTGCGCGCCTCCCAGAAAGTGTTCACCGATCCACTGGAGCGCCTCCAACTCTTCCAGGTTCATTCCGTCAGGCACGGCTTCCCCCAGGCGTTCGAAGCCGCGGCGCGGCGGGCCTTGAAGGCGCCCAACCCGCCCGCCTGGATGGCCACGGGGCTGGCGGCGCTGGTCGCGCCGCGAGGCAGGGCGGCGGTGCTCGATACATTTGGGCCCCACGCCGAGCTCGGAACGGAGTTCGCGTCCGCAGTGCTCATGGTCCTCGTGGCGTCCAACGACCAGGAGACGGGCGAGGCACTGGCCGCGCACTGGGCGCGGACCTGGCCGGTGGAGACCATGCTCACGGTCCTGGAAGCTCACGCCAACGATCTGCCGACGATCACGTTCTCCGTCACGGCCAGGGTGCTCGACACACGCTTTGACGCCGCCGCGCTGCGCAATCACTTCGCCTCGGCATCCGCCGGCGACCCCACGCGCGCCGCGGGCCACGTCGCCCGGTACTGCGGCACGCCCCCAAAAGGCATGATGGCGGACTGTCGGCGGATGCTCGAGTCCGTCGGCCACGGCGCGGATGTGCAGCAAGCGCGCGAGACGCTGCTCGGCGCACTGGAGAAGGAGCTGCGGTTGACCCGCGCGTCGGACTTCGACAACGCCGGGACCATCGTGGAGATCGCCAAAGTACTGCGCGAGCGCAAACGGCCCCAGGAGGCCGCCCGCGTGCTCAGCGAGCTCGTGGAGTTCTCCGGGGGGGTCCTGGGCAGGCGCCAGCACTACATGTCCGAGTTGATGGCGGCGGGCGACAAGACCGGCGCCTGTCGCGAGCTCGGCGCCGTTGCACAGCTGGACCCCAACCGCCGGGATGTCTTCCGACAGATGATGTCCATGCGCCGCGATGGATCATTGCAGCACAAGGAGGCCGACACCTGCATCGTGAACGGAGTTGCGTCCCTCCCCGCGAGCGCCTCGGTCACGGCGGTTCTCACTTGGGAGGACGACAAAGCCGATGTCGACCTGCGCATCCTCGAGCCCGGCGGCGAGGACGTGTCGTACAGCATGACCCGCTCCTCTGCGGGCGGCATCCTCTACTACGATGTGCAGGACGGCTACGGGCCGGAGATCTACGCCAGCCCAGCCCGCACCAGCGGCAAGTACGACTTCCGCGTTGTCTACTACGGCGGCGCCGCCAAGGACGTGAAAGCCAGGCTGACCCTCATCCAGAACCCAGGCACCGCCGACGAGCGACGCACAACGCGGCAGTTCGTACTCCCCGCGGCCACCAGCGCTGCGGACGTGAGCATCACAGTGCCGAAGTAGGTTGGAGCCGCCCCGGTCAACTCAAGCTCTCCACCCTTGCGCGGTCAGGCCTCGCTGTCCTCGAAGAGGAAGCGCGACAGACCACCGGCGATGACGGCGCCGAGTATCGGCGCAAGCCAGAACAACCACAGCTGGGCCAGCGCCCACCCGCCCACAAACAGCGCGGGGCCCGTGCTGCGCGCGGGGTTTACCGACAGGTTGGTGACGGGGATTCCAACGAGGTGAACGAGCGTGAGCGTGAGGCCGATGGCGATCCCAGCCTGTCCGGCGGAGGCGTTCTTGGACGTAGCGCCCAGGATCACAGTGAGGAAAATGAAAGTGAGCACAACCTCCGAGACCAGCCCTGCGACCATCGAGTACTTGCCCGGCGAATGGTCCGCGAACCCATTGGCGGCAAGTCCGCCTGTGGCCGCGTCATACCCCTCAGGCAGGCCGCTCAGAATGACGAGCAGCAGACCGGCGGCGACCACGGCGCCCAGAACCTGCGCGATGATGTAGCCCGGCAGCTCCTTGAACGAGAACCGTCCGGCGACCGCCAACCCGACGGAGACGGCTGGGTTGAGGTGGCATCCGGAGACCGGCCCCAGCGCGTACGCGCAACCCAGAACCGTCAACCCAAAGGCTAGACTCACACCCAGCAGGCCGATGCCCACCTCAGGGAACGCCGCGGCGAAAACCGCCGAACCGCATCCGCCAAAGACCAGGATGAACGTGCCGACAAACTCGGCCGTTACCTTCTTGACCATTGCTCCTCCTTCGGCCCACCCGGGCGTCGTGGTTTGGTTGGATATATGTGAAAAACGCTAGCCGCACAATTTTGTCACCGCGCGGGCCCGCCTCGCGCGCGCTCGCCGTGGCGGAAGTTGCCCGAACGACGCCGGGCAGCGCCCGACGCAAAGTGCTCGTTCTGTCAAAACGCGCGCCTGGCCTGAACCTCGTCGGCTCGCGTCAATCGACCCAAATCTGAAGCACACGGTACCCGCCCTCGGCGCGGAATGTCCCGCTGTGGTTGGCGTTGCATCCCCTGACGTCGACCGCGTGTGCGCCCTCGGGCAGCGCGACTCTGGTCACGAGGATCGCGCCTGGAAGTGCGGCCCAATGGCGCGTGTCGGCGCCGCAGGTATCGCGCCCAGGCGTGCGTCAGATTTGGCTCCGGAGACCGAGGGACACCGCAGGCGCAGCTCGGCTGCGTCGAGGACGGCCC